>NZTS01000021.1 GCA_002697105.1 Methanobacteriota archaeon
TTCCAAGTCTGAAGAAGCAAGTGGTCTTTCTTCTGCTGGAGATTCATTAATCATGATTCTTGGAGTTGTTGGATTATTCCTTGTTGCAGCAGTTGGACTCGGCCTCCTCTTTGTAGCTAGGAAGAATAGAGTACCAGAAGCTGTAGATTGGTCTAAGACAATTCCAGCCGCTGACCATTCTGCAAATTCAATGTATGGTGGGGCAGAACATCTCTTCCAACAGCCAGTAGCTCAAGCCCCTCCTGTTCAACAAGGTCCACCATTACCAGTTAGTGGACTACCTCCGGGTTGGACAATGGAACAATGGGCGTACTATGGTCAACAGTATCTTGATAACGGCGGAAAACTTTGAGATTTTACATGGAAATTGTATATTTTTCTATTACGCACCTTCAAGAATGAGGCCCATCCACCCATGTTTACCGGGGGGACATCATGTCGGACTCTAACATTGATTCTTCAGAAATTGAAGGACTATCTGATGAGATTGATTCACCCGATGAAGAAAACAGTTCAGATACTACTAACTGGGCAGATTCTGGTAATTCAGGTTCCGAGATATGTACTATACCTGTAGAAGATTGGGTCGAAAATCTGTCTGTAGGCCCCAATTCCTTTGAATCTACTGAAGATGTGCCATTACCCAGTCGTCTCGTTGATCAAGTTATTGGTCAAGATGCAGCATCGATTGTAGTCAGAAAGGCTGCGGAACAGAGACGTCATGTGATTTTGATGGGAGATCCTGGTACAGGTAAATCTATGCTTGCCAGATCAATGACTGAATTTCTTCCCAAAGAACAGATGGAAGATATCCTAGTTTATCGTAATCCAGAAGATGAGAATGAACCGAAGGTTCGTACAGTTCCCGCAGGAAGGGGAGATAGGATAATCAAAGAACGAAAGGCAGCCATTCGGCAACAGAGAGAAAGAACAAACAAGACATTGTTATTCATTCTAATTTTTGTTGGTGCAGCATTAGTAGCAGCGACTATCTCCACAGGAGATATTCTTACACTACTATTCGGAGGATTTATCCTAGCTTTTGGATACTTCTTCCTTCGTTCTCGTCTATCTGCAGCTGATGAAAATAACATCCCTAAATTATTGGTAAAACATGAGCGAGGAGACGATGTCCCGTTTGTAGATGCTACCGGGGCTCTTGCAGGTGCACTTCTAGGAGATGTTCGCCACGACCCATTTCAGTCTGGTGCTGACTTAGCTACACCTGCTCATGAAAGGGTTGAACCTGGTTCAATTCATCGTGCACATTATGGTGTTTTGTATATTGATGAAATCAACATGTTAAGGATGGAAGAACAGCAAGCCTTGCTTACTGCAATGCAGGAAAAGGCTCTACCTATTTCGGGAAGAAGTGAAAGAAGCAGTGGTGCATTGACAAAAACCGAACCTGTCCCCTCTGATTTCATTTTAGTTGCAGCCGGAAATCTAGATTCAATGGAAAGAATGCATCCAGCACTAAGAAGCAGGATTCGAGGATATGGTTACGAAGTTTATGTGAACACAACTATGGATGATACAGATGCTAANCGTAGGCGTCTTATTCGATTCATCGCTCAAGAAGTAAAGAATGAGATGAAAAAGAAATCNGGTAAACCAATTCCTCACTTCAACAGGGCAGCTGTTGGTTTAGTCCTGAAAGAAGCACAAAGAAGAGCAGGAAGACGTGGAAAACTGACTCTTCGTTTGAGGGAATTGGGCGGNCTCGTACGAGTTGCAGGAGATTTAGCGGCAGAAGAAGATGCACCGCTTGTAACTCCTGACCACATCACTCGTGCNAGAATAATTGCTAAACCTCTTGAGCAACAAATTGCTGACCGTTATATCGAAAGACAGAACGAATATGCAATGTTAGTTAACAGTGGCGCTCGAGTAGGTAGAGTAAACGGATTAGCAGTTCTTGGGGCTGATTCAGGATTATCTGATTTTTCAGGTATTGTATTACCTGTAGAGGCTTTAGTTACTCCAGCTCAAGGTCGGAATGGAGCAGTTTATGCCACTGGCGGTCTTTCCGAATTAGCTAAAGAGAGTGTAACTAATATCAATGCAGTTGTTAAGAAATTGACTGGTAAAGATATTGCTGATTATGATATCCATGTTCAATTCCCGGGCACTCACGGAGTTGACGGAGATAGTGCCTCAATAACAATGGCCACTGCAATAATTAGTGCTTTTGAAGACCTACCAATAGATCAAAATTTAGCCATGACAGGAAGTCTTAGCGTAAGAGGAGAGGTTTTACCAATCGGAGGCGTAACAGCAAAGATCGAAGCCGCTGCTAAGTCAGGAATTACTCGAATAATCGTGCCTCGAACAAATATGAGAGATGTTTTAATCGACGAAAAGTATCAGTCCATGGTTGATGTTATTGCCGTAGATTCTTTAGATGAGGTTCTTGAACACGCATTGATTCAGAGTGAAGAAAAAGACAGTTTAGTAGATAGGCTGTCCAAGGTTGTTGACAAGTTAACATCTATTCCGGATAAAAGCCCAGTATGAGCTATAATCCCGTAAGGGACAAAATCCATACAATTGGATCTCCGAATATAACTGCTAAAGGTATACTTGGTAAAATATACACTAGGAATGGATGTTTTTTTGTTATCCACGCTTCTGTTTCACCTAACTGATATAATTCTTCAATTTTGGTAGCAATTGTTTCTGAATTTTCTCTAGATCTCTTAGGTCTCATTCGAACAGAAATTTTTCTTTCTCCATCAGTTCCATCAATTACTTCACTTAGGATCCATACATGCTTTCCTAGAATATTATCTAATGGCCACTTTTCAGAATGCCAAATCATTTTGATTGGAGATGTTACACCTTTAGATACATTTGTTATAATTGTTCGAATAGGTAAAACTAGGAAACCTGCTGCAGACCAAACTAGAACAGAAATCATAGGAGGAATCACAGATGACATTCCAATCACACCAATTTCGGACCACCATGGAAGAGCGATAGCCACAATCATCAGTGCTTTTGCATCTGCTCCTCCATGAAGTAATCTCATTCTCCATGCAAGTTCAATAAATCCAATACATATGGCAAGTCCAGTTAGATTGAGCAGAATTCGTGCATGTCTTGTTGCTAAATCTAGACTAGGTCCATCTATTATCTGGAATAGAGGGGGATTAGAATGTAGCCCCATAATCCATAGAGCGTTCTCAGCATGAAGTATTACACTACTTCCTAATCCTAGTAATCCTAAAACATACCAAGAGAAGACAGCCCAATCGAGATATGAGCCATTTTTCATGTCGTTAAGTGAAGGAGTTCCTATCACGCTAATAGATGCCCAAGCAACTATGCCCAATGCAAGTAAAATTAATGAAATATCTGCCTCCAAAAGCATCATTTCGATACATAGGAGAAAAACAATTGCTACTCCCCATCTTATCCACCAGTCATTTGGTACTCTTCGGGTCCAATGATCCATGGCCGCGGCTCCACCCATACAAAGTAATAGAATTGTCAAACGAAGTAGTCCGACAAGATCNGAGGGTGCCACTGTCCACATCTAATACGGCTATATTCTACAATGNACTTAAAGTGGGTCGTCCTCCAACCACAAAATAGTGCGGAAGGATGTGTAGNACCCATGACCGATGTAAATACGCGAATCCAACAAATTGCTACAGTTCTTGAACAACTTCAGGATAGNCAAGTTCCTCGAAATATACGAAAGTCTGCGAAGGAAGCTACCACAGAATGGCTACTAAATGAGAATAAAGATATGGATGTACGTTTAGGAATGACTGCAAGTAAGCTAGATGAAATTTTCAACGATGCTAATCTTCCTATCCATTTTGGGCCACTCTGCCTTCAAATTCAAACTGCTCTCGAAGCTCTTCTTCGAGAAGTTCAATAGACACTCTAGGAANTATTCTTTGGAAGAACAATGAGTAATATGGTGATGAAAATCATCAACGCTGTTTCTTCTCTACAATCTTTGGGCGGAGGCCTTTGTAACCACATTTACGACATTTTAGTGGCTTCTTTCGACCTCTATGAGTTGCTGAGCATTTCATGCATACCCATTTGTGTAGGTTGCGCACTTCCGCCTCAGGAAACCGGGCCATGGCANTTGCGACTAATGCACCCTTCATAACCGCATCGGATGGACTGATGTTTGATCTCTTGATAGAGGCATCATTCAAAGGCCTTAGTCGCCCGACAGTAATCATGCCCGCTACAGTAGTCCTCGGAGCACAATGGGGAGACGAAGGAAAAGGGAAATTAGTAGATCAGTTAGCGTCAGAAGCGGACTGGGTAGTTCGTTTCCAGGGAGGCTCGAATGCAGGGCATACAATTGTGATTGGGGAACGTAAGTTAGCCTTCCATCATCTGCCGAGTGGTATAACTTACAGCCATTGCAATTTGGTACTCGGTGATGGAATGGTAATTGACCCATGGAAGTTGGAAGAAGAATTGGATTCGTGGTTTTCTTTTGGTGGTGAAAGACCCGAAGGTGAACGATTATTTATTTCTGAAAGAGCTCATATTACATTACCATATCACCGAATCTTAGATGCAGCCGATAAAGAGATTGGAACTACAGGAAGAGGAATAGGGCCCACATATAGGGATGCAATAGATCGTATTGGGATTCGATTTGTTGATCTACCTTCTGTATTGAAAGATGATGCTAAAATTAATTCTATGGTTAATCGAATGAACACTCAATTGACGGCTGCAGGCCTAGATTCGAGTATTGATAAGTCGACGTTGACAAGTGATCTTCGATGGGTTCAGGATCGTTTTGGCGCATCTGTTCGACCTACGGGAGTAATGATAGATCATTCTTTGAAGCGAGGGGAATTTGTTTTGTTAGAAGGTGCACAAGGAGCTTTACTAGATATATCACAAGGAACATATCCGTATGTAACTAGTTCTGTTACTAGTAGGGCAAATGCAACACATGGAGCAGGAGTACATCCAGGTCATGTGAATAGATGTATAGGGGTAGTAAAGGCCTATACTACAAGAGTAGGGCATGGTCCCTTCCCCGCTGAATTAACAGATGATGTAGGAAAACACCTTGGAGAGGTAGGACATGAATTCGGAACTACCACTGGACGTCCAAGACGTTGCGGTTGGTTGGACATAGTCCCCCTTCGTCATGCTATGAGGGTGAATGGATTCGATGAAGTAGTATTGACCAAATTAGATGTTTTAGGTGGAATTGATGAAATTGAAATTGTGATTGGATACGATATCAATGGATCACAGGTTCATGAATTTCCCGCAGATATTGGCTCATTAGAGAAGGCCAAACCCATTACAATGAAATTACCCGGTTTTTCACCACTTTCACTTGATGAATGGCTAAAATTATCTAGAGAAGCAAGGGATACAAGTCAAGGATATTCAGTATTACCTCAACAAGCCCAAGTGTATATTGAGACAATAGAGAAGTTACTAGGAGTCCCTGTTACCAGTGTCGGGGTAGGACCCGATCGTGAAGCTTCTATTGAGAAGTCAGAATAAACCCAAGATTCATGTTCGACCTTTTACAGCGTTATGTATGGGCTTCAAGAAGAAGGCACGGGCAAATCGTGCTCCGAAGGCTAAGAAAGTAAAATCTGATGATGAAGAGGGGGAAGTCCCTTGCGATGTTGCTGGATGTGAAAAATGGGCAGATAAGCGATTTGGTGGCCGTTCAATAGCCATCGACAATGCAATTGATGTGTGGGGCGATGATGGACTAAAAAGGGATGTAAGAAGAGTTAGAATTTGTCGTCCTTGCTATCGTGAATGGAAGAAAGCCAAAAAGGATGAACCAGATCAGTATTGAGTTTTATTTCCATTCAGGATTTGGAGACCACCACATACATGTAGAATTCGGTTTAGGCCAATTCTCTGGTAATTCNCCTAAATTTTCAATTAATGANATAAAGAAATCACGATGTTTATGCAATACCCTTTGAACTTCTTGTTTACGAATTGTTTTACCTCTTGAAGGAACAATAACTTCTGGATTGAGTTGTATAATCTTCTCTATTGATTCTAGCATCTTAGGAATATTCCCTGTAGGCAAATCCGTTCGTCCTGGATACTCTGGTGATGGGATTAAATCTCCTGCAAAAAGAATAGATAATTCGGGAATAAAAAATGAGGAATGACAGTTTGTATGGCCAGGAGTATGTATACATCGAATATACCCNCCACCTAGATCCATTTCCCACCCGTCAGTAAGTTGTATTGTTTCAGTTACTGGCATNTCTGAATCATATCTTGAAGCCCAAGTTGTGAGTTGATCGTTTGAAATCAAAGAATTTGAAGCAGCAGGGTGGATAAACACAGGAGCATCATATTTCTCACTGAGAAATTTCGCTGCTCCTGAAGTATCATAATGCCGATGAGTCAATAAAATAGCCACTATATCAGGTAAAAATTCAATTTTAGAATTGATACGTTCTTCGATATTTACTTGGTGCCAAGAGGTCCCCGAATCAATTAAAACACTTTTTTCCGATCCTGCAACAATTGAAATGCTCGTGTCATGGTGAATACCGGGTAAACGGATGACTTCCACATGTACTGATTCATCCTCTCATGAATCAAGGTATTGTTTGTTGAACAAAGCTTTCTGTATAATCATAAAAAAATAATATTTATATACTCTGGAATCGAACTATACAACCCCGAGTTACTAAGAGAGTGATAAAATGGAATCCAAGGAAAAAACAGAATTACAAAAGGTAAACGATAGCCGNAGNGGCGGAGAATTCGTTTCTTCTCCTCGCCCAAGTCAGAAACAAAGAACAACAGATGGGCAATCTGAACCCTGTAAATTATGTGGATCNAATGAATGGGATACTGACATTTCTAGAGGCGAAACGGTTTGCTCTGTTTGTGGTTTTGTAGTNGAACAAAATATGATTGATCCCGGAGCAGAATGGGTGAATCACTCTGATGGGGCAGATCGCTCTAGGGTTGGTGCACCTACTACAGTTAGTCTATCTGATAAAGGTCTATCTACAGTAATTGACAAACGTGATTTGATTGGTGGAAATGCAAGATTAAATGGAATGTCTTCTAAACAAGTTAGAGATTGGAGAAGAAGAGCCACAATCGATCAGCGTTCAAAAACCAGGGATAGTAGATCTAGGAATTTGGCTAAAGCTATGCAATTTATTCGTGATAGAGGCGACCTCCCGCCTCAATTAAGAGATCAAGCAAGTGGCCTATATCGTAAAGCAGTAGAGAAGGGATTAGTTACTGGTAGATCGATTAGAGGCGTTACTGCAGCATGTGTATATATTGCTGCTCGTGAAGCACGAATCCCGAGAAGAATTGAGGATGTTGCAGAAAGATTTGACATGATTTCAGAGGTCGAAGTAAAGGAATTAAAACGCACAATTCGTTTGGTTGCTCGTGAATTAGGGACTCATCATATTTCTGGTCCAACAGAGTATCTTGATAAATTTCATTCTGATCTTCAATTGCCTCCAAGAGTATTAGGTAGAGCCAATGAAATTTGGGACCAAACCAAGGAAGACCTTGCTTGGCAAGGAAAGAAACCCTCAGGTATTGCAGGAGTTTTACTATATCGCGCTGCTGCAGATTGTGGTTCTAACCGAACTCAGAACGAGGTTTGTAATGTGTGTGGAGTCAGTGAAGTTACACTAAGGGGATTGTTGAAAATCTTGAATCAAAAGGTTGCAAAATTAGAAGATTCCTAACTCAAATTGAGCATCTTCTGAGGCATGTATTTTTGGATCCCATCTTGGAGACCAAACCAAATTGACATGTACTGAATCGACACCTTCTGTTTCAAGACCGGCACGGTGAACCGCTGCCATAATTTCAGGTGCAGCAGGACATCCGGGAGATGTTAAAGTCAGATCTATCTCAGCATGAATCCCTTCTTCTTGTTCCTCTATTCGAACCTCATAAATTAGTCCGAGATCTACTACCCCAATTTTCATTTCTGGATCCTGTACTGGCCTAATTGAATCAATCACATCTTCTGATAATCCCATGTTATGCCTCCTCTGACATGCTTGCTGCGGTATTTCTAATCATTTCAAACATATTCAGAAACCCATTAGCTCTTGATGGAGTTAGTGATGCCTTGACATCCATCTCATCAACAAAATTAGGACTCAAGGACGCTACTTTCGATGGAGGCAAACCTTCTACACCTATTGCTAAAATAGCAATGAGTCCTTGTACCAAATTAGCATCTGCTGCTCCATGGATTTGAAAACCTCCTTTTTCATCAAGCTTACACTCTACGTGTGCTTCCGATTGACAGCCCTTTACTCGATTCTCTTCGGTCCAATTTTCTGTTAATAGTTCATGAGGTAGTTTGTCAGCATATTCAAACAATAATTCATATCTTTCCATTCTATCAAAACATTCCTTGAATTCGTTGATGATAATTGTCAGAGGTGCTGGCCAATCAGTCATCCGTATCACCTATAATTCCAATCATCCAAATCGTTCTACAATACTTGTTAGATGTTCTACAAATGAATTCGCTTCTTCTTTAGTATTGTATAGCCAGAATGATATTCTGGCGGTACTCGATACTCCTAAGGCTTCCATAAGTGGCTGAGCACAGTGATGTCCTGTTCTCACAGCAAATCCACCTGAGTCAAGAAGATGTGCTAGGTCTTCAGCATGAATTTTTTCGTGTAGAAACGACACAACACCTGAGCAAGATTCAAGATCGTGACGTCCATAAATTTTGATTCCAGGGATCGTTGACATGCTAGCAGCTGTTTCTTTGGCAAGATTTGAGATATGTTCGTGTACTTCTTTCATGTTAAATGATGAAAGCCATTTAACTGCCGCGTGCCATCCGAAGGCTTCTGCAATTTTAGGAGTTCCCGCTTCGAATTTTTGAGGNCCCTTTTGAAATGTTGATCCATCTAAGGTTACAGTCTCAATCATATCTCCTCCTGAAATAAATGGGTCCATGGTTTTCATAATTTCTGGACGTACAAACAGCCCACCTATTCCAGTAGGTCCACCCATTTTATGTGAACTCAATGCCAAAAAATCACAGTTCATTTCAAGAAAATTAATTCTTTCATGAGGTGCTGCTTGGGCTGCATCTATCATTACAAATGCCCCTTTTCCTCTGTTGCCGTTTAGTTTAGAGAGTTGGATAATTTTTTCAATATCATTTCTGACTCCTAGTACATTTGAAGTATGAACTACACAAACTAGATTTGCATCAGTAACCGCAATCTCAAAGGCATCCATGTCCAGAGTNAATGTGTCTCTTTCTAGAGGGATATATCTGATTTCTACTCCTCTCTCTTTTGATAGAATCTGCCAAGGTACGATATCGGCATGATGTTCCATTTCTGTGGTTACAATAACATCTCCTTTACTGAGATTTGCTCTAGCCCAACCATATGCAACTAAGTTAATTGCTTCTGTAGTTCCACTTGTAAAAATCAAATGATCTCTCGGCGCACCAAAGTATGCAGCAATTTCTGTTCTAGCTTTCTCGTATCCTTCCGTTGCTTCTCCTGCTAGCGTATGTACTGCTCTATGCACATTTGAATTTGTATTTTCATAATATGAGTTCATTGCTTCAATTACTTGTCTAGGTTTTTGAGTAGTTGCAGCATTGTCAAGATAGACCAAGGGACGTCCTCCATCCATCGTCCTTGTTAGGATGGGGAAATCTGACCGGATAGCCTCTATTATCGCATCATCCATACCNTCCCGAAGAGATAATTGGATTTCAACCCGTGTATAGTTCAAATCAAATTGAGGTGTTTCTCTATACGCTGAATTAACCATGTATGAAGTTGTTGAGACCCCATATCAGAAAGTGGGGTATTTAGGAAGGCAGCAATTAAAGCAGCCCTTGCTTGTTCTTCATTAAATCCTCTNGTTGAAAGGTAGAATAATTGTTGTTCATCTATTGGTCCATTTGCAGTTCCATGTCCACATCCAACTACGTCGCTCTCAAGAACTTCTAATTCTGGAATTGAGTTGGCCTTAGCCTTTTCAGAAAGTAATAAATTATGGAAAAGTTGTCCTGCATCCGCACCCTTTGCTCCTGCATCTATTCTCAACATTCCAGTTCCAGTGGTGTTACTTTTTCCTCCACATGCAGAATGCCATTCCAATCTACTATAGGTCTGCTTCCCNGTATGTGTAATTTCAATATGTGAATCCAGATGGTTTTCATCTGATGAAAGTATAGATCCATTTACTTTGAGAGAAGATCCAGGTTCATTTAGCCAATGTCGAATATCAATTTTGGCCTGTGATGAAGAAGCGTTAACCGTTCCAGCCTTTACTTGTGCGTCTCGTCCTAAAGAAAGAGCATCACATCGAACTAATCTATTTCCGGTAATCTGAGTTACTACATCATTAATAATAGCATTAGATCCGTAATTTCCTTCTCTTAAAATACCAGTCCAATTTGCATTTCCTTCGATTACAGTAATTATTTCTGCTTCTACTTGACTTCCAATGTCAATCAATAATCTCGACGCGCAAATATCTCCTGAAGTAGTAATTGTTACAATTAATGGAGTTTCAAGTTTTATCTTATTCTCTATCTTTAGAATCATCGTACTTTGAGCGAGAGTGGCAATAAATTTTGGGGCGGCAGTCCCACTATCAAAATCAAGTTCGTGTCCTAATCTTTCAATGTCAGAATCAGTAGCCTGTCGAATAGTAATTCCTTCTGGAACTGATGTTCCATCTACAACTGAAATAGTAANTTCAGGTGGTTCGGATTGTGGGATGTCATTTATTGAACCAGTTGGATGTACTTTTTTCCAAGGTGTGTATCTCCAGATATGTGCTGCTTTGTCAGTGTTTGCATAATCGAGATAAGATGAACTCATACCGATTACTCACCCTATGCTTCCTTCCATTTCAAGTGACATCAATTGATTGAGCTCAACTGCATATTCCATCGGTAATTCACGAGTAAACGGCTCAAAGAAACCATTCACAATCAATGCTAATGCTTCCTCTTCTGAATGTCCTCTACTCATTAAGTAGAATAGTTGATCGTCACTGACTTTACTTACCGAGGCTTCGTGTTCGCATCTTGCTCCAGAATTGCCAACCTCCATTGTTGGATAAGTATCTGATCGACTTGCTTCGTCTAGTAGCAATGCATCACAAACAACGTTCACCTTACAATTTTCCGCTTTAGGAGAAACTGTAACCATTCCTCGNTAAGATCCTCTTCCTCCATCTTTACTAATGCTCTTCGAAAGAATTTTACTTGTCGTATTACTTGCTAAGTGATGAATTTTAGCACCTGCATCTTGATGCTGGCCCTTACCAGAATAAGCAACNGAAATAACCTCAGCGTGTGCTCCTTGACCCTTCAANATCACAGCAGGATATTTCATCGTGAGTTTTGATCCAATATTTCCATCGATCCATTCAATCGTNGCATTTTCATGAGCNACTCCGCGTTTAGTAACTAAATTATACACATTAGCGGACCAGTTTTGTACTGTTGAATATCTTATATGTGCTCCAGGTAAAGCGATTAATTCTACAACTGCCGAATGCAGNGAGTCAGTAGAATATGTTGGCGCAGTACAACCTTCGACATAGTGAATACTACTTCCTTCATCAGCAATNATGAGAGTTCTTTCAAATTGTCCCATATTCTTAGCGTTAATTCTGAAATAAGCCTGAACCGGCATTTCGACATGTACNCCACTCGGAACATAAATGAAAGAACCGCCTGACCAAACAGCGGTATTGAGTGCAGAAAATTTGTTATCTGAATAAGGAACAACTGAGCAGAAATATTCTTTGACGATTCCTTCATATTCTCTCAATCCACTGTCCATATCAAGGAAGATCACTCCTTGTTCTTCTAAATCTTCTCTNATGCTGTGGTAGACTGCTTCTGATTCGTACTGAGCAGTTACTCCTGAAAGCCATTTTTGTTCTGCTTCTGGAATTCCTAATCTGTCAAATGTATTCCNAATATCATCTGGCACATCTTCCCAATTTTTCTCAGTAGCATCCGATGATCGTAGATAGTAGCATACTTTGTCGAAGTCAATCTCTTCGAGCATATGCATGTTGCCCCAAGTCGGCATCGGTCTTTCCATAAAATGGTGGAATGCCTTAACACGAATTTCAGTCATCCATTCAGGTTCATTTTTCAAGGCAGAAATATCTCTTACTACCTGCTCTGATAGTCCAAAGTCGAATCGAATAGTTGCGTTTTCAGGATCATGCCATCCTGCTTTGTAGTCTCCTACGGCTGCTCTTGCATCTTCACTCATCATTCATCACTTCCTTTTCTATCCAATCATATCCTCTTTCTTCTAACTGATTTGCAAGTTCAGGTCCACCTGATTTCACTATTTTACCGTCGATTAATACGTGGATTTTATCTGGCTTTACATGTTCTAAAATTCTGTTGTAGTGTGTAATGATTAATGCTCCTGAGTTACTGCCTCTGATGGCAGCGTCTACACCTTGAGCTACAGTTCTAATTCCATCGATATCTAAACCTGAATCAGTTTCGTCTAGGATTGCTAATTTTGGTTTGATCANCATCATTTGCAATATTTCAAACCGTTTTTTTTCTCCCCCACTAAATCCGTCGTTCACATATCTCGCCAGAAAAGATCTATCTAATCCCAATTGTTCCATTCCTTCTTTTAACAGCGTTCTAAATTCTGGACCCTTTGCTGCTTCTTCTCCATTAATTGCAGAAACGGAACGGCGAAGAAAATTTCCTACTTGCAACCCTGGCACAGAATGTGGATATTGAAACGAAAGAAAAACTCCAGCACGTGCTCTTTCATAAGATTCCATTTCTAACAGGTCTTCCCCATCAAGTTTCACATTTCCGTTGGTAACTTCATAGTCAGGGTGGCCCATCAAAACATGGGCAGTAGTAGATTTCCCACTCCCATTTCTTCCCATCACCGCATGAACNTCACCTGGTAAAATTTCAAGGTTAATACCTTTCAGAATGGCCGTTTCATCGATAGAGGCTTCCAGCCCTTCGATTCTTAAAAGTGGAGTNACGCTCATGCTATCTGATACTTCCGTGATGTCGATTGTTTATCAACTCGTGGTTTTGCCTGTATGCTTTACATTAAATGTGTTGTCTATATGGGTTAATTGAGTGGCCCCCATGTCTGACAAACTAGCCGATGAGTATCGCAATCAAATACGTCTCCAGATGCATGAAGAGGCTAATCGCCGTCTTCAAGAAGTAATTGATCCAAGAGAAGATGCAAGAGTGCTGGCACTCTCGTTAGTAGAATTAGTGAAAGAATCAGATTTTACGGACCAAGAAGANGGTATCCACCCTGACCTTATCCCTTCTCTTATGGCTCGTCTGGGTGATGTTCGAGCATCATTAACGGGGCACGGGGGAGCTTTGACCGTTAGAGAAGGTGAAATTGAAGATGATGACTTTGTAAAACTTGTAGTAGGGTTAGATGGNGCTTGTGTTGCTTGTGGTGCGGCACCGAATACGTTGAGTCAAATTCAGACAGATCTTCTTTNTGATGGAACCATCAAAACAATCCTTTTTGATATTGAAATTCTAGACCANTACGACGGGATAGTTAGAGATTTTTTACTAGAAAAGAGTGGAGTTAATTTTTGTTAATTAAATCATTTTTTCCTCATGGTTTGTAATTTCAGTCGTAAGTGTCATGATAGAATACTCTGGGGGATGCATATGGGTGCAGGGTTCGAAACGTCTCCTTGCCGCCCTCAAGATTTAGGTAAGTTTGAGATAAAAGAAAGAGANGGAGTTGCTCGATTAGGTCGTCTTTTTACAAATCATGGGATATTAGAAACTCCAATGTTACTTCCAGTTGTTAACCCTAACATTCGTACTATTGAACCTCGAGAGATGTGGGATGAATTTGGAGTTCAAGCTTTGATTACTAATTCCTATGTTATATGGAAACATGAAAAATTACGGATTCCAGCATTGGAAACTGGTGTCCACGAATTACTTGATTTTCCAGGCATAATAGTTACTGATTCAGGAACTTTCCAATCATATGTCTATGGTGATATTGACGTTGGAGTGGAAGAAATAGTTGCTTTCCAACGAGATATTGGAGTAGATATAGGAACAATGCTAGATGTTTTTGGACGTCCTGATCAATCGATAGAGGAATTGAGAGAAGCGGTATCTAAAACCGTAGAAAGAGCATCTTTATCACTTGATGAAGCAGGACCGAATCTCTTGTTAAATGGTCCTATTCAAGGAGGAATCTATGATTTTCTTCGTTCTGAAAGCGCAGAAAAAATGGGTTCTGTTTCGGGCAAACATAGAGGATTTACAGTCCATCCTATTGGTGGAATAGTTCCGATAATGGAACGACATAGGTATCTCGATCTAGCAAAAATAATAATTGCAGTGAGGGAGACAATTCCTGCAAACAGACCAATTCATTTGTTTGGATGTGGACATCCAATGTTATTTCCGATGAGTATTGCATTAGGTGTAGATATTTTCGATAGTGCAGCATATGCACTATTCGCTCGAGATGGACGTCTTTTGACTCCTGATGGTACCGTAAGGATTGAAAATTTGAAAGAATGGCCATTTGCATCAAGAACATTAAACGGAATTTCTCCGTCAGAAGTTAGAGAAATGGAGAATACTGAGAGGACCAATTTACTTGCAAGATATAATTTAGAAATTACTCAGGCAGAATTAGCAAGATGTAGAGAAGCAGTTCGATCAGGTAAGATTTGGGCACTAGTTGAACAACGTAGTCATTCTAGTCCTGAATTAAGAGAAGCATTTTTGTTTCTGAAGGATAGATTGATTCAAAATAACGATATTTCGTCATCAGTAATTATTCGATCATCGTCTCCTATACGTTCAGGATCAGAACATTGGACACCAGATTCCTCTTCTCGCCCTCATTTACTTCACGCAAATACATTGATTCGTGAACGGTGGACTCCACCTCTGAAGAATTGGAAAGGAGAATCCATGATTGAACCTAATATTTTNNTGATAAAATCNGGAAGGTCTCCTTGGCGGGATTCAGTTAAGNCAGATATTATTCATGCATTATCAAAAAATCCTAATCAGATCCCNATAATTCAAACCCCTAANGGTTTGTTACCATTTGATTTNGAGGATTGGGCACCTCTTTGTCATATTCATGCATTTGATTCAATTTGGTCATCNATTCCATCTCCTTCTGATGAAAGTTTGAGAGATTTGGGATTAAATCCTTCATCACTTTCTATTCTCGAAAGTACTGGAGAGGCAACTGATAGAGAAGTTAGAAATCAAATTCATGAGTGGTTAGAACATAGCCAAATTTCCGCAAAATGCTCTGTATTCTTAGGCGCAAATAGGGAATCAACCGCTGATTGGTTGGAAGGAATGAGTGTCGATAGATCTTCGACTGGAAGGATTAGAAATGTTTTCTTGGCTGACGGGCGACATGTTCTCTCTCCTCGTTTAAAAGATGGAGGTATTTCCTTGACTAATGAAGGAGCCAAAGATTTGCATTCTTTGGGGGTAGGTACTCCAAGATTGGTATTACAAGATGATGCTATTCCATTTGTTAGGGATGGTAGAAATGTAATTCATGGATTTATAGAACGAGTGGATGAGAGTATAGTTCCCGGATTGGCATGCTTNATAGTTGATTCAAATGGTGATTTAGTTGCACATGGTGTTTCNAGATGTACTTCGAATGAAATTTTGAAATTTACCAAAGGAATTGCGATTCGAACTAGAGGCGGGATTAAGATTCATGANTCTGAATGAATCATTCCGTCGGTTGATTGAAGTGTCTCTTCGAACAATANCACTTCAGGTGGAGCAGGTTGACCTCTATTAACAGCGATTGGCTGATTGAGGCAAAGAGTCTGACGAAGAATTACGGTCCTCATGTGGCTCTGGATAATGTAGACATACAATTGCCTCACGGATCAATTGGTTTACTTGGTCCAAATGGGGCAGGAAAATCTACCTTAATCAAGACCTTACTCGGGCTAATTCAGATTACTTCTGGAGAAGGTACAGTGTTAGGTCACGACATTAGAACTGAGGGTGACGCGATACGTAGTAAAATTGGATATATGGCAGAATATGACACATTAAATCCTGATTTGAATGCGGTCGATCAGGTACGTTATTCGGGGGAACTACTAGGGATGTCTCCTGTAGTTGCCAATCAAAGAACTCATGAAGTAATGGAATATGTTGGTTTACGAGATCAAAGATATCGTAAGATAGGAACCTTTTCCACAGGAATGCAACAATCTGCCAAACTTGCTTGTGCGATTATTCATGACCCTGAATTACTGATAGTTGATGAACCATCGAATGGTTTAGATCAGGAACATAGGGGATTTATGCTAGATACTCTATTCAATATTGTCAGAGATGGGGGCCGTTCTATTTTGATGAGTAGTCATTTGATGGACGATGTTCAAATTGTATGTGATAGAGTGATTATGATTCACAAGGGTAGAGTTGTAGTTCATCGACGAATTGAGGACTTAGCTCGTCAAATCGATAGAGANATTGAGATTTCTGTTTGGGGCGGCGCGAGTANGATGGAACAGGAATTGAAGGATTCTGGACTTACAGTACGTAGATTGGGTAGGATAATGAGAGTTTTAAGAGAGGATGAATCAACTGTCGATCAAATTCTCAGTTGCGCAGCTAAGGCATCGGTACAGATAAGACAGATGGAAGAATATGAGCCAAGTCTAGAGGATCTATTCTTACTGATTATGGATAANTTAGGATATGGTACTCGTAGTGCTTCTGAATTATTGAATTCTACCCCCTCTTCTAAAGTGCTAGGGGATGGATCTATTGGAGGTGCCTCACTATGACCGAATTACCTTCTGAAGTGTCATCTGATATTATTTCTCCAGTACAAGATACTGAAAATTCCCTAGGAGTAACTAGAATGGAGGCTGCATTTGGTTCAGGAGACGGTGATGAAAATGCATTTGCNGCTGTATCCCAAGGACAAGCAGAGGTTGGTACAATTTTCAATAGAGTATATCGGCCATGGCGGGGGACTCTTGGACCTAGATGGACTCGTAATTATGCAATTTACCGGCATCATGTTTACGGAATGATAACTTCCAAAGGTCATCGATATTATCATCCTTTTATTCGTTTAGCAGTTCTTTTCATACTTATTTCATCGATGAGTACGCTAGGTTTNTTGATACTGGGTTCATTAATTGGGGAACCTGAAATAATGAGGCCATTTGGATTAAATCGAAANAATATTTATGCTAAAATCNTAGGCTTCTTTCCTCGAAATGCATTATGGTGGCCCCTGTTAACAGCTCTTGTAATCGGAGGAATGATTTCAGAGGATAGAGCACATGGGACCTCTGCTATTTATTTCTCAAGACCAATTAATCGACTTGATTATGCTGTAATGAAATACCTTTCAGTAGCCAGTATCCTTGGAGGAGTTATTCTACTAACCTATGTCTCCTATTATTCTTTAGCTATAGTTGTAGAAGGTCATGGTTGGGCGTATCTGTTTGATTCATTTCCTCTCTTTGTTTCAGGATTAGGTATCAGTGTTCTTTTGATAATAACGTACTCTTCAATTGGTATGGCTTTATCTGCAATTTCAAAAGGAAAATTCTTCCCTGCCGTTGGATTCTTATCAATAATNTTAGGTACAAAATTAGTTGCGTTTCTGGTTGATAGTTTATTTGATCGTAGCATTGTATACATCCTCAGCCCATATGACAATCTTGCACATATCGGACAACTCGTAATGGGAATAAATCCAGGATATGATCATCCAGTAGCGTTTTCTGCAGTGTCTCTTCTTGCTATGAATATCATATCTCTATACATCATCTCTGTTAGGGTAAATAGTTTGGAGGTGACTNGAGAATGATTCCCGATCCTGAACAAGTTGGTAACCATCCTCCAACCAGTTTTCAAGTAGATCAGTCTGTTCCTGCAGTAATGTTAGATCATGTATCAAAATGGTATGGACAGGTAATTGGATTGAATGATGTAAGTTTGGCTATAGGTGGAGGAGTAACAGGAATTCTAGGTCCNAATGGTGCTGGGAAAAGTACTCTATTCAAGATTCTAGTTGGTCGTTTGAAGCCGAGTCAGGGGACAGTTAGGTTGTTTGGAATCGATCCTTGGCGTAACCCCGCCCCATATTCTCGAGTAGGATATGTTTCGGAAGGAGAGAAACTCTATGATTGGATGACTGGCCATGATTTTGTTTCAACANTAGCTCGACTTTATGGATTTACAAGAGACCAAGCTTCAGCCAGAGCCGACCATGTTTTAGAATTCGTAAATCTTTCCGATGTTGCCCATAAGCAGATTGGAAAATACAGTAAGGGGATGCGTCAAAGAGTTAAGATTGCTCATGCATTGGTAAATGATCCTGATTTAGTTATACTTGACGAACCACTCCAAGGTTGTGATCCAGTTGCACGAACTACGATAATGAATGTAATTCGAGAAATTGGAGCAATGGGAAAAACTGTAATTGTTTCTAGTCATATTCTTTCTGAAATTGAGCGTATAACTGAGCAGATTGTTATTCTTCATAATGGCCGTTTATTGGCATTAGGAAATTTACATGCAATACGTGGAATGTTGGANAAACATCCTCATAGAATTCTATTAACAACGGATAGTCCACGCGAACTTGCAGCTCGAACTCTTGACGTAGAAGAAGTACATGGGGTTCGATTTCCACTTCCTCAGCAACTCGAAATCCAGACAAATGACCTCAATGCAGTTCATTCTGTCCTCCCATCCTTGATTACTTCTTCTGGACTACGTGTTTCTTCTATTCAGAATCCTGATGATAATCTTGAGAGTCTTTTGGCCTATCTAATGGAGGGTAGAGCATGACTGAAAAAAATAGAGATCAAGATTTCCTTCAGACTTCCNATCAAGATATTTCTATTTCTTCGATAGTTACTCCTAATCCCTCTGTTAAACCTCTACCTGATAGGATTATCCTCAACAGTGTTTGGAGTGGTTTGGATAGAAAGGCAGGGGCAATAATTGAATTCACTGCTCGGCAGTTAAGAGTACGAGCATCTACATGGGTGATTGGTACAGTGGGGCTAATGCTAATGTTGCTATTATTGGCAACTTATGCTGAAGCAATGGTCGAAGGTATAGAACCTGTAGATGATGATGGAGATTCCGAAGATTGGGATGAGGACGGCTATCCTCTCGGTCAAGAACGAAAATGGGGTACATCTGATTGGAATAGTGCAGAATTCCCTGGTTCAGGAGTGTTTGTTAGTGATGAATGGCTNAACTGGAATCAAGCAAGTCATACAGGTAATCATACATATCGAGGTAATGCAGTAATCACCTCATACACTTGGATTGGATCTCCTCCTAATTCACAAAACAAGGGATGGGCACAGGTGGGTAATTTCAGTGATTGTACTGAATATGAAGAAGAATATGATCTACAAATAGGTCGTTCTTGTTTAACNTCTAGTGGAGAAATACGTTTCAATGGATTAATTCAGGTGAATGGAACCGTTGGCGTTGAGTCTGAAAAATGGTACCAATATCTTGAATGGGGAGAATTTGTAGGCGCTTCTGATACTCCCATTCCTCAGGATCCTCGTTCAATGTATATCGATGAAGATGGATTTGATATTGACGTATCTTCTGGAGAAACAAGTCAAGGATTTGATGATGATGGAGATTGTATTAGAGATTGGGATGTTATNTCCAGTACGACTTCAAATCCAGAATTTATCTGGGATGATTACTTTATGTCTGACTCAAATAGAAATGGAATTGATTGTGATGTTGAACTCGTTTTTGATACAGAAGGCAATCTAATTTCNATCGAAGCAGATAANATGGTAGATGAAGACCCGTCTGAAGATGAATTTGTTTTAGAATCATTACATCGTGGTTTCGTTTTAGCAGTTGGTAAAGTTGCTTTTTTGTTTTTATTAGGAATCTTCATTCCATTGTTTTTAGCAACCGGATTAATCAGGGATGAAATGGCATCTGGAACGATGTATTATCTAATTGGGAAGCCCATTCATCGTGCTGAATTTTTCATCTATCGTATTCTTGGATTCATGTCAATTTCTGCACCTTACATGGTNGTGTTGGCCTTATTAGTTGGGTTAGTTACTAGTTTCATTGGACCAGGTGATTCCCTATTCCGCTTCCAAGATCTGACAGTTTGGTTGATTATTGGCATCACTGCCGCTCTAGTATTGTTAGCGTATTCTACGACCTTTTCCGCCTTGGGGGTGATTTCAAAGAGGTTTGGAATTTACATAGCTATGGTTATGGGTGTATGGGAGTTTATCATGGCATTCTTTTCGTTACTTACATCTGGTCAAAGCAAAGTAGCTTGGCTTTCAGTTTCTCATTGGGGATTAGAAATGGTTAATTCNGCTGCATTAATTGCATGGCCTGATTCTGGTTACTACGATATCATCGGTTCTGGATTATTCAATTCATCCGTTGTTTTCTCAATATTTTGGAATGAACCAGTAATTNTTTCCGGTTCTGCCATTGGTTCATTGTTAGTGTCTTCCCTTTTCTTGATTTTTTACATAGGTGTATGGGTATTAATCGGCCAATCATTCTTGGGTAGAAGAGAGATTGATTAGAGTATTAAATTCATCAGCCTTGTTGCACCTCGCTGNCCATGGATCGTTTCGAGGGGGACATAGATACCCTCTGGCGTCTTGATTTTCTACCCCCCTTACATCGCCTAACTTGGCAATGGTGGTGGTGGTTAGTCGTACTACCTTGTGAAGATCATCCTGAGCGTTCTAAGCAGTTGATGGTTCTTTGGTCAACAAAAGATACAGCCTCAATTGATGTTAACGGAGTACCTTGGGAAGGTCAACGTTTCGATACTGACAAACAGGGCGGACATACATTAGGTGGAATGGTATGTGCATGGTGGTATGATGGAGAGAAAATGTTTGAGCCCTTAGTATTGCGGAAGTGTAGGATGTTGGCTCTTGATAAAAGGCACGATCTATGGCCATCAGACAGTGCCGGTGGAGCCATAGTTCCATTGACTGAAGACGATTTATCGATGGGACTCCGACCCGATAATAGTGCATTTTGGTTACGATTGATTTCTGATCAAGAAATGATTGAACAAGGCGCTCCTTCAAATTTCAATTTTGAAATGACTCCTTGGAATCCTCCACTATCAGCAGCNACGAGGTCTCACAATTTATTCACCNGTANGATGGGATATGATATTCTTCGTTTACATGGTACAAAAACAACAGGAACNATTGATGGTGAAAATGTAGAAGGTACAGCCTATTTTCAGAAGGTTGTTGTNCAAGCACCCTCTGTACCTTGGTTTTGGGGNTTCTTACATTTTGATGATGGCTCCTATTTCGATTGGTTTATGCCTCATCTTTCTCTCTCTGTTACTGCAAATGACTCTACTCCTTGGAAACGAAGAGATAAGCATCGATTTCCGCTTAGGACTGCAGGTTTATTTCATGATGCACGTCGGGGTAGAACTGAACGATTTGAACGATGTGAAGTTGAGTTAATGCAATCTTCATCAGAATCATTATTGGATTCAGATGGTAATCCTTTACCTTCATTTAAGATTCGAGTTTGGAATGGTAGAACTCAGTTAAGCATGATTTTGGATGCTACTAGTCGAGCACATTGGACATTCGATCAACCAACTAGAATGGGCCTAGAGTCACATTTTACCTACAATGAATATCCTTTAAAGGTTCAAAAATTAGTCATCATNGACGAGATAGAAATTCGTTCNGCTTCTGATTATGGCTGGATTAGAGGGAATGCTGAGCATTCTTGGGGTATATTGCACTGATACGTTCAATTTCCGGAATTCGTTAAATACGAACCCGTCTAATATTATTCAGAGGGAAGGTCATGGGCGAACAGATGGATGCATTCCGTGAGAATTTGAATGTTGGAGCAGCAAGAGATGCTGTTCCGGAGATGTCCGCCTACGAAGAACCATACTATCGTTCTGGTCCAATCGTTCTTTCCATGTTCCCCCGCTACCTTTTGATTGTGTTCGTACTTGCAGTCCATGTGCTATTCGGAATCGGCTACGAAGCACCTGAAGGTGAAGGCGGCTTGAATTTCGTTCTGAACCTTCTACAACTCCTNGTATCGACGGGAATCGCAGGTTTCTTCCTTGTGATGATTATCCTCACATGGATTAACCGATTCNTAAATTTCTCTACGTCAGGCGGTCTCTACACTGTTTCTTTGCTGATAATCTCGATTACGCCTGGCATCTTCTTCCTTGAGGAGGTGCTTACNAACAGTTTCTTCTCCCCATATATCGGTCTTGANGACAGCGGGTTCTTGCCAGAGTGGAGCTCAGTTTACTATCTGATTTTTGGTGGAGTATATGCTGGCGTGATGTTCATTCTTACGGTGATGTATCAACGTGCATTCACCTACGTTATCACAGACAAGCAAGTATATCTGAAGAAGGATTTCTTGAAAGTCATTGATTCAAACAGTCATGCAATTAGCCTATCTAAGATTGAGAACCTTAAGGTCGAGCGAAGCCTCATTGGACGGATTCTTGGTTACGGTAGCCTCCATGTCATCACGGCATCTGGTCTCGGTTTGAAAGAGGAGTCAATGTCAATTGGTGCTGGCGCAGTTTCAGATGTTGCAGAGGCTGCTACNAAAGAGACAAGCAACATTGTAATTCGTCTTTTCCGATTCTTCATCTTCATGATGAAGTTACAGCGAACTAGAAAGACAGTTGATCTTGATCCTGAAGATTGCTTCTATGGAATTCGTCGGCCGATGGATGTCTACGCGTTAGTAAATGAATTACGTACTCGTCCTGGAGCGCCTCAAGATGGCGAAATAGCATCTGAAGAAAATAGTGAAGATAGTGCAAATAATTCAGAAATTTAGTTAGTTGAGAAATCTCAATTCTTCCGCACCGTTGATGAACTACCGGTGCTGAGGACCCTCTGGTGGTCACATGGTAGATGAGGAATTATCAGTTAAAGCGGCGCAATGTATTATGAGTGGAGATTACATGGGTGCGATGGAAAATTTTGAGGCAATAATCGATGCACATGGAGATAGTCCAGTAGGTTATCATGGTTGGGCTGAGGCAGCACTTTTCGAGATACAAGCAAATGGAAATTTCGATGAAAAAGGAAATGAGAGAATCAACGAAGGACAAGTTGCCGCATATTTTCAAAAGGCAGCTAAAATGGATCCAGAGAGCACTGAATATCAAGCCGCATTAGCAAATGCTTTGATTGAATTTGATAGAATTCCTAAAGCAATTAGGGAACTGAAAAAACTCAAGGAATTAGGTGATTCTTCTGATGATTTCGATGTAACTGCAGATTTATTTCAAGCTGCGAAAATGTTGATTGATAATATTGATTTCAAGACAAACTTCGATAGGAGTGAAGCCTTTGCTAAGCAGTTTATACCTGTTGCTGTAGAATTTGCTTTTCTTGGCATGGGTTTCGCATCCACTGAAGAAGCCATAGAATATCTCGCACTCGAATAATGAGGGTGAAATATGACTGAGGCTGGAGAAGCTGAAGTCATTGAAACACAAAGATTAGTGTTATGTTTTGGTTATCTTGGAGATAAATTCCACGGTTCTCAACTTCAGCCCGATGTCCGTACAGTTCAAGGAGAGTTGGAAAAAGCATTGAAGAAACTTGAATGGCTTGATTCAGATGCTCACATATGGATTTCATCTCGAACAGATGCAGGTGTACATGTTAGAATGAATCTTGGTTCATTTGATATGCCTGCTTCACGTTGGTCCAGTATAGGAGAAAATAATTTATTGAGAGCCGTAAATGATCGATTGCCTGATGATGTATTTGTTTGGGGTGCATATGCTGTATCCGATGACGTCATCGTAAGATTAGCAAGACGTCGAGTGTACTTGTATCGTCTCCAAGCCTTACCTGGTTGGCCGTTAGATGTGTCTCCTGAACGAGTATCTCGTTGGTGTAGAGTATTCGAAGGAGGCCATGATTTCACTAATTTTTGCAGGGTTGAAGAAGATAGAACAACTGTTCGCACAATTCACAGTTGTACTCCATGGGTAGACTTTTCTGGAAGAGTAATAGGTTTTCGAATTGAAGCCGAATCGTTTCTTTGGAATCAAGTTCGCCGTATTGCTGCTGCGCTACACGGTCTTGCTACAGAAAGAATTGAATTATCCGATGTTATTCGTGCCCTTCATCGGCCTAATGAATCGATTGATTTCGGCCGTTCTTCTTCCGATTGGTTGATTTTATGGACAATAAATCATCCTTCATTACCCAGTCTTGATTTGATGCCAATTGAAGCTATTCAAGCTTGGTCAAATCCTCCTTCGAGTCGGGAAGAAAGAATCCATGAGCGTTGGCAAGAAATTGCTCGTAGAGAAATTGATTTGCTACTTCAAAGAGGATGGATTTTAGAGATGACTTCAGCCGATAATAAGATCAAGATGGACGACTGATCCATCTTTAAGATCTAGCGATTCTCTTAGAAAAACATCTGCTATTACTTCTATTACCTCAACATGACGGGTAAGGTCGGGAATTAATATTGCACAAGAGATATTTATTGATTCTGATGCACTAATTTTTGCTAAATATGCGGTTGCTCCACCAAATGATCTACCCTCTCTGAGGAATCCTCTAATTCTTACGGATTCAATAGTTGATGTATCAATTTTAGATACTTTATTGATGAATTCATCATCTAAATCTAATGTATCAATTCCTGCCTTTTGTCTCAAAGCAATATAATTGCTTAAGTCATCATTCTCTACTTGAACATTCAAAGTTCCTGGCCAAGCAGTTGCTCCAAGAATTTTACGAAATTGGTCTTGGTAATGCGATTGAGACATAAAAACGGATGCTCTCCCAAGCCCACTACTGACCTTCCCTGATAGGCGCATATATTACTTACAAAAGTTACAACATTTAGTATTCCGTTTTTTGATTAAAGTAAAAATTGCTGCCCTTCAATTGGGATTTTACAGCCTGAGTCTAGTAACTGTTTGATTTCATCAGATTTTGGTATTAGCAAAGGATTTGTATGGTTGAAATGAAAGAAAAAGACTTCTAATTCTTTTCCATTTAGATTTCCTAATCGTTCTAATGAATCCACTACGGGTGGATGAGGAACATCATTTTGTCTAGATAATTCATTTTTTGACCAAAATGTGCCATCCAGAAAAACAATTTCTACGCCTAAGAACTCAAACCAATCAATCACACTATCTTGACTCACGAAGTCCAATGTTTCTTCCCAAGAATCGTGATCGGGAAGATATAGTACTGATTTTTCGGGCCCTTTAACCACGAATGCATGAGTATCAGTTAATTCGTCTCTATGAGGAATCTGTATTGGGGTAATTACAAGGTATTCCGAAATTTGAATTGAGTCGTTACTATTAAATTGTGAAGGAATTAAAATATTATTTTCAATTAATTCATTCCATTTAGGTGTAGATCGAATTAGTTCTATCATCGATTTACTAGCATGAAGTTTGACATTATTTGCGTTCATTACTTCCTTACCAAACAATCCTATTCCGTCTATATGCCCTACATGTCCATGTGTTAACCAGATATCTGTTACCTGTCTATCTCCGACTTTCCGTAACTGTCTATCTAGATTTCTAGTTACATCAATTAGATGTAACTGTTTTTCATCAATGATTGCTAATGAACTAGGGGAGAGTACTATCTGGTTATCCCAATGAAATTGGCAGGTGTCGCAAAAACAACCAGGATGAGGGACACCTCCGTCTTGGGCTATCCCCAATATCATCGCCCTTATGTCGTGGCGCATAAGTCCCCCTCTACACCCTTTCGTTTCAACTCAGCGATGAACGGAACCATCATGTTTGATATGATTATCCCAGTCCATGGCTAAGGACCTTCCCTGGATGGGTGAGCGATATTCGGAACTAGAAAAGTTAGGTTTGAATTGGGATCCTCCCATACTAGAATCTGCTAATTCACCAAAGGTATCTATTGACGGAAAAGAGACTATTATGCTGTCTGCAAATAATTACCTCAATCTTTCAACTCACCCTAAAGTGGTTAATGCAACAATAGAAGCCACTAGGTTATACGGTGCAGGAAGCGGTTCAGTTAGGGCGATTGCAGGTACCATGGATATTCATTTGGAAGCTGAAAGGGTTGCGGCTGAATTCAAGGGTGTGGAAGCGGCGTTGATATATTCTTCAGGTTATGCTGTAAATGTTGGATTAATTCCTACTTTAGTCAATGGTAAAGATGACATTATCATTTCTGATGAGTTAAATCATGGTTCAATCATAGATGGAGTTAGGTTGACAAAAGCTCAGAGAGCGGTATATCCTCATAACGATGTGGGGGCTTTAGAACAAGTTTTGAAAGATAATCAAGATGCTGACCGAAAGTTAGTCATCACAGATGGTGTTTTTAGTATGGACGGAGACATTGCTCCACTAGACGAAATTGTAAACGTAGCAGAAGAATATGACGCAATGATTTTTGTTGATGATTGCCATGGAGAAGGAGTCTTAGGCGATGGTAGAGGAATTGTAGCACATTTTGGTCTCCAGGGACGTGTTGATTTCGAGGGGGGTTCTTACTCAAAGGCAATGGGAGTACAAGGAGGAATAGTAGCAGGGACAGAACAAATGCGTCTTCATGCCTTAAATCATAGTCGTTCATGGTTACTTTCTGGAAGTCAACCGCCAGGAGTTGCGGCCGCCCAGAAAGCTGCTGTGGAGGTTATCATGGACGAACCAGAACATGTTCAGAGATTGTGGGATAATACTCATTACTTCCGTAATGAACTTCAGTCATTAGGATTTGACACGGGTGTTTCGACTACCCCAATCATTCCAATAATGTGTGGAGAATCGTCAATGGCAAAGCGTCTCTCGTCTGAAATGCGGAATTCAGGTGTTATGGTTGGCGCCATAGTTTTCCCTATGGTGGCAAGAGATAAGGCTCGGGTTCGAACCCAAATGTCTGCAGGATTAACTCGTGAAAATTTAGATCAGGTACTTGGCGCATTTGAAAAAGCGGGCAAATCAATTGGTTTAATTTGATTATTCTTCACTAATCTCATCTATTGCATCTAACATGTCTTGGTCTTCTAACTCACTCTTTTTTCCAACTTCAATGGGGCCTTCCATGGGTGCCAAACCCCTAGCCATCCTATCCAGCATCCTCCATCTAGGGGCATATGAAAGGTGAACATAAAGTGGTCCAGGAGCAAGCATCAACACCCAACCTAGTTGTTCTGGGATACCTAAAGAAGGTTCTAGAATTGATGCAGTGAAAAGGATTAATCCGATAAATGGTATTGGAAAAATGAATTTTCTTCTTCTGTCCAATCTAAGAGGAACACGTTTTGTGATTGCAAGAATGATTGCACTAAATCCTCCAAGTATTCCACAAATTAGGACAATTGTTAGAGCAGTAATTGCCCAAGTACTTATCGAATTACCATATGACTCTCCAATTGATGTTTGATCAATTATAGTAGGCCCCAGTAAGGCTAGAGAGACAAGTAGCCCGTAAAATGCACCAACAAATGTAGGATGAGAGAGTGTTAATGGCCAACGAAGGAAGAATTGACTTAGCGTTCCACCTTCAAACATCTCTCGATGTTCGTCAGGTAGAGCTGAAATCCTCTCGCGCCACTCTTCCATAACCTTAGATTTGTACTTCCACCCTATGACCGTTGCCATCATTCTTCTGAATCATGTGCTGAATATACGGAATTCCTAGATTTTCCGAGAATCTCTCTAGCGCGTCCCATTTGTCCAAATTCAATCTCTACTTGTCCAGGGCTTGTATCCAACCATTCCCTTTCCAGAAATCCTTCCGCCGAATTTTCTCTTAAACGTGCATCTACGAGGGTTGGGTCTTGTTCAAACTCTTGAGCCCTAGAGAGAATTAGTGCTTGATTGATGTAAATCTCCATATTTAACGCATCATTATGCCGAATTTCTGGCCCCAAATTTAGTAGTATTTCTTCCTCATCATCTCTAATTGTCCATCCTTCAGTAATTACATTTTCATGTATGGATATGTTCGCAGAGTATGGTAAAGAAATCCATTGGCCTATGACATTCATAACTCTAGTTTTTGTGCTTTCGCCTTCATCTGCTGGATGCCACGGGTGTCCATCATCAACACCTATAACTTGCAATGCTTTACGAAGCGATCTAATTTCTATCTGTTGTTTGAAAACGAGTATCGTGGGGATAAAAGATAGAATAATGATTAGTGTGCCAATAATTTGGGAATATTGAAGAAAGGCAAAGCCAGAAAATACTGATAAAAATGCTACAATTATGGTTGGAACAGAATGAAAATCTCCTAAAATTTCGTCTCGAACCTCTTCAATGTCCCACAAGGATAATGTATTTTGCATAACCATTCCTCTAGTATTTTTTTGATTGATAGTTCAACATTGGCCACCAAATGGTTGTTCACTATTTTGATTGATTTAGCCTAAGCGCTTGAACCTTCTTTGAATATTCTTCATTTTTCAATAAATAAGGTTCAGGAGTATGAATTTAGGAGGGGGGTTCAAGAAGGGTTGAGGATGCATTCCCACGAGGGTTCTGTGATGGCGGAGCTACCAGATGGATTAGTAATTGAAAGACGCAGGGGTGGCCCTGGAGTCTTAGCGCTACTAATGCTAGATGCTACAAGGTCTCGATTCAATGGACATATACGGATTGAAAGGATATCGAATAAAGGCTTTGTAGGGAATTTAGGTATACTAGACGGTATGCCAATAATGTCTATTGCAACAGATATTGATTCATCATCTGCTGGTGGAAAAGAGTCAATGGAAAAATGTCTTCACGAATCTGCAATGGATGATGCCCGTATATCAGTCCATGAAGGGGCTCACATACCTCAGTCAATGGATTTACATCCTTACTCTAGATTGTTAAGTTCGGATATTCAAAATCTAGAGGAACAACCTTGGTGGTCAGACCGTAGACATCAAGATTTGGTTTCTCTAGGGAGAACTAAGAGCAGATGGACTAGTATTGAATCTGAATTCTCTAGGGAACATACAGAATCTATACAATTCGAGGTTCAAAAAGAAAATCCTGTATCACAAGAAGGCCCCTCATTTAGACCCGGTCAGAGTTGGTTAGTGGATGACGAAATTCCGGATAGTGTATTAGGAATTGCTTCTAATTTAGTCTCGTTAGGTCGACCTATTCTTGTCTTCAGCAGGCTCCCTCCAGAACGTCTCAGGAGTAAGTTTTCAATTCATGAGTCTTCATCAGTTCGATTGACTGAAAGGCCAATCAATTCTGGAGACATAGGTCCAAGTTTGGAAGGGATAATGAGGAGGATAGAAGATTTCTTTTTTGCCAATCCTCGTGCAGTCGTTGTTATCGATGGATTAGAGTTTTTGATTGGTTTACATGGTTTTGATCGAGTTTATGATTTCACAAGGAATTTAACAGACTTAGTTGCTGAGTCCGATGATCTTCTACTATGTCCAATTGATGGATTAGCAATGTCTCCTCAAGAAAGAGCTTTGTTGCAAAGAGAGATGCAGATGTTAGACACACATACTGCAGCATTGTGGGGTGGACAAAGTGCTAAGTTAGCAGGGCATCCATTTATTATTCACGCAATGACTACTGTTGCAGAGCCAAGAAAAGAACCAGATGTTAGTAACATTGAACTAAATAATACAAAAAATGATGATGTTGAAAAGTTACCGGAACCCGTTGAAGATATTCGTCCAGATATTGGTTCATTGATGGATCAATGGAAGTCAGAGTCAACAATTTCTCCAGTTGAAGTTGATGAAAGTAAAATCACTGAGCCAATTCTTGAGGAAGTAAATGAAGAAAATATTTCAAAAGAACTAGAAGATTTTGATTTACCAGAATGGGCTATTGAACCTTCTTCAAATAGAGCAGAAGAAGATAATATCGAAGAATCAACTGAAGTTGTGGATACTAAAATCAAACAAGAAATTGTAGTACCTCAAGGTAATTTAGTCACCAACACACATCATTCACCACCCTCAGTTAAACAGACAGAAATCAGACGTTCTGGCCCCCGTTCCGCAACTGTTGATCATAAGCCTAAGCCAAGAGTTAGACGTGTAGTCCCCCCTAATGAGCATGAAATTAAATCAGACGGATTGAGAGATGCTGCTGTTAGATGGCGAGAGATAGTTGAACAAAAAAAAGAACCTATGTCTTTAGCTGCCATCCCCTCCAAAGGAAAAGAGATTCCAGATTTTCAAAAGACTCAGCAGTCTATAGATAACTTAAGTTCTGATATTCTTAGGAATTCACGTGAAATTGATGATGTTTGGATGCCTAAGAGTCTCGAAGAGGCAAGACGTCATGAAATAATCCATTCTAATTCAAAGAAATCTACGTCTCAAACTATTGTTATGGATCGCCCTTCAACTGCAAGAGAATTTGCTTCTGCTTCGCACAAGCAACGTAGAGATTTATCGATTCCAACAACACAAATTCTAGATTCTACTGAACTCCCTGAGAACTTTTATGATCGTTTAGCGAAATTAGTTGAGAAGGGAGAAAATATAGGAGAAATAATGTCCATAGTTGAGAGGTCTCCTTCTGAAGCCTTACAACAGTTACAAAAATTGGAGGGTTCATCATGAGTCGAAAGTTATCTGATGTCGTTAGGATAGCAAAGGAAAGACTGGGCGAAGAACCTGTTAAGAAAAAATCAGTATCCCCTTCTTTGGAACATTATATCAAAAGACGCTCTGGACCGCGCGGTCTTGCAAATGTGGATGATCTATTAGGTCGTTCAGATCCTCAAGGTGCAGAAAAAAGGCTCTTCGGAGATGAAGAAGGTAATGATTTCATTTTAGATGGAATTCGTCGACTTCGTGAAAGTGCATCTAATCAACCGTCAATAAATATTCCAGGTCGGTTGTTATGGAGGCAAGTTCTAGATGAACAAGATGGTATTGAATCAACGAAAATCTCAGTTACAGATCCTGAACATGCTACTAACTCTCTAAGTATCGAACCTACTTTCACTTGGCCCTTTATACATCAACCACGCACAATGTTATCTTGGTCTCGATGGCATACTTCACCAGAAAATCATGCAGTTGCAAGAGCTGCAGATATGATTATGGAAGAACCGGGGCAAAGACTCAACCCATTTGTTGTAGTTGGCGGCCCAGGAACAGGTAAAACCCATTTCATTTCTGCTTTAGGCGATAGTCTTCAGAGTGTAATGCCACATCGTAGTATCTTCCGAATTGATGGCTCAACTCTTGATAATTGTCCGTCAGATTGTGAAGAAGCATTTCGTCAAGCTGGTGCAATATTAGTTGATGACGTTCACGAGATTATCGTTAATGGATTGGATGATTCTTTGGGCAGACTAATCCATATTGCTCTTGATCATGGAATACAGATTATTTGCACTACTCGTTCATTAGAAATACTTGATTCAGTTCCTACCAGTAATTTACGTCAGGTATTGACAGGAGCAGCAATAGGTACATTAGAAGATCCGAGTATTCCCACACTCATAGCATATCTTCGGAGAAGAAGTATTGCAGAAGGTGCCTCAATCGATGAAGAAATTTTGTCATCAATTGTTCAACATTCTCCCACATGGACCGGGTCTTTGAATGCTTTACAAGTCGTTCTNTCTTCTATTTCAGAGGGTTTCATGCCAGTAGACGATAGAGATGTTTCAATATTATTGGATGGACGTAGTCTTTCACCAAGAACAAATTTTCAAAGCACATGGGATCCTGATTTAGTTGGTAAAAAATTAGTGGAGGAGGTTCTAAATGATGTTTTGCCAAGGGGCTTCGACCCAAACGTAGAACTTGTTAGTAATCTAGATAGAAATGAAGAAGATCAATGGGTTCCTTCGAACAAGGAACTTCCTAATGGGCGTCTTATTCCATCTTCTGCAAGACCGTCTTCAAAACCTTCATCTGGGATATCTAACAAGTTGGGAGGACAAATAGAGAGTCGTTTCTTTGATGCAGAAAGTGAGTTNCATCGTCGTAGATATGCACTTCATGAAATTGAAAGAGAGTTATCAGTTATTCAAGAAAGAATGTCATCAACTACTCCAGGTGATTTAGTTGCGTTAACGGATCGATTATTGGCATTAGAAGGACAATTAGAAACAATTTCTGAAACACCGCTTGGTGAAGATATAGGTTCTATCGTACCCTTTGATCCCTCTGAAATAACTGTAGAAATTCAATATCCAATTCTCAAACCGGCCCCAGGACAGATAGCGAACCATCAAAATGAAGCATCATCAAGAGGAACAGCCNCTCTTAGAAAGCGCAGAGTAAAGATGCCAGTTTAATCCCTTACCATTGTTTGAAACCACGTTCTGCATGAGCATCTGCTTCAATATGTGTTCGAATAGTATTTCCATCAATGAGTATAGCGTCTGGATGAACTAAACCTGGACAAATTTCGATAGTTTTCCTCCATGACGGATCATCTCTAACGTTTTCATTCCAAAATGGAAAAGCAGAGCATTGAGCAGGTTTCACCGCATGAATCTTACAACCTTTGTCTTCTCCGATATAGATACAAGTTCCCTTTTCTGGGGTTGATTTCAGAACATAGCGCCCATCATGTGTCTGTCTGGCATCTCTTTCTAACCATTTTTCAGCCTCTATTCCAAAATTATTTGAAATTCTAATAACATCCTCTCGAGATAGGTATACAAGTCCATCAGGTTCATCACAACATCTTCCACAATTTGGTAGACAAGTAAAGCGAATTCCCGCTTCCCACCATTCTGGTCTCTTGCGTCCCACATACTCTCGAATACTCTTCATAGTTCAAACTTCACGGTAATTTTTGATGGCAATATATCCAAAGGGTTCATGATGGGAACTGTCTGGTTACAATCTAATACCGAGGGTTCCCATGTCTGACGAGGAAGTTCTGTTTCAAGTCCTTGACTCCCACCTTGATACAGGAATGCGAGGTATTCCAGTAGGGACATGTAAGACGTCTTTCGTAGATCCTGTTGATGGCGTACATTATGCAGGGTATCCAATTGCTGATCTTTCAAATATCGATCCAGAAGATGCTGCATTTTTATTATTCAATAAGAATATGCCNAATGAAAATGAATCTAGAATGTGGAAAGAAAATTTAGTAAAATGTNCNGAAATCCCTNCNGGTTCATTAGATATTTTTGGTTCAATCGGCGTTGGTCAAGGTCATCCTATGGATTGGCTTAGTATGGGAATTATGTCTCTAGCTAGAGCCGAAAAAGAGAATGATATTTTCTCTGATGCATTAAATCTCATTGCATGGATGCCTGAATTGATGGCTCGATTATTCATGTTTAGAGGGGGAAGAGGAAATTTAGCAAATCCCTCAAACCCATCATTAGGAATGGTAGGAAATTTTGTCTCTATGTTGGGGATGAAAGGGGATGAAGCAATCCGAGCAGAAAGGATTCTTCGTTCATTTTTAGTTCTACACATGGATCACGGAGGAGGGAATCTCTCTACCTTTGCTGGCAAAGCAGTTGCATCAGGTCGATCTAGTCTNTTTGCCTCCATCGCTTCGGCCATGAATGCTTTGAGTGGNCCTCTTCATGGACGTGCTAATCAGTCTTGTCTAGAGTTTGTTCAAAAAGTTGGTACTTCAGACCCTGAAGAAGTTGAAACTTTTGTCAGAGGAGAACTCGCTGCTAAAAGACCAATATTTGGGTTTGGACATGCAGTACTTCGTGCCGAAGACCCAAGAGCAACAGTTCAGATGAAAATTGGAGAAGAGGTATGCCCAGATGATCCATTATTCGCTACTGTCAGAACACTCAGAGAAGTTGCTCCTAAAGTATTGGGAGAGAATTCTAAAATTAGTAATCCTAATGCNAACGTTGATCTTGTCTCTGGTACATTGCTCTATAATGCAGGGTTTAGAAAACCTGAGTATTATACAACTTTCTTTGGGTGGGCTAGAGTAATCGGAATATCTGCCCAGATTATAGATGAAAGGAATTTCAGAGATGGAAAAGGAGTCCCAATATATCGTCCAAAATATATCGCCCGTGATCAACCTGTTAGAAGANTGTAATCATCCTTCTCTAAATGTCTTCCCTGCTCCTCTATGGCCAATGAATCTAGGAATTTCCCAAGGAGGAGATCCTTCGTCTGCTTTAATTTCAGGCCATGCTAATTTCTTTCCTAACCGGTCAATTATTTCCTGTCTTTCTTTCAGATCTAAATTTTCCCATGTCGGTCTNTCACTTGCTAGTTCATGGAGNTTNTTTGCATTTTGTTCATTGGAAAATACATCCATTTTCTTTTCTAAATCAATACTNAATGGTTGAGTCCCTGGTTTTAACCAACGAGTCTGTCCTTTTGGAGTACGAAGAATTGTAGGATCCATAAGATCGCTCACGGCTGTGAATCCTCCTGCAATGATGTCTTTTTCTATTTTCATAGGAGCGGGCCAAACATGAATTGGAAAACCCCTACGTATTTGATTNAATTTTGTTAGAGATTTTCCTTTGAATGAATATGTTCTTCCGAGGTGAAGGAATTTTGACCATGAATGTAGATGTTTGAATGCTAACGGAAGTACGGGTGCTCCGATTCCTCGCCAATGTTCTACGATTCCTGCTACAGTTCTCTTCCCATATGAAGGAAGAGCCATAGCTCTACGAATTGGTGCGGGNCCCCATGGTCTGATTGATGGACTAATAGGNGATNCTGGAAGAGTAATTTTTGATAATTTATGTGCATCCATCGTCTTAGGATCAAACGAAATAATGACTGTATTTCTTTCAGGAATATTTAGTGGAGACAATTGATTTTCAATATTCTTCATTATTTCAGAAACATGATTAGTCATCCCGCTTCTANNAAAATAAGTACCAGCAATTTTTGCTCTTGGATGAGGGCGNTTTATTTCTATACATGCTGTGGAACAACCATTAATCCAAGATGATTTAATTCTAGNATCTTCAATTAATTCTGAGAANATATCGAAACCAGCTGCACGTAAATCATCAGAGTGATTTTGCTCTACATACGGAAATAATCCCTCTTTTGGTCCCTCAAGTTCAATCTTAGCATTGTGATGAAGTGCTAGNTCTCCATCCACAGTTAGCCTTACATCNAATTCTGAACCATCAGAATATGTCATTCCATGGGCTATTGCATCAATACTATTCTGAGCAGGCTGTGTCCATCTATCTTCCATTTGATCACCTATTCAGCCTCATTTAATTTCTCAATNCTTTGAAGAAATCTGAAATTCCACATTTTTCCNTCAGATTTAATTGGNGGAGTTTTAAGAAATTCATGAATTTTTTCCGACTCCATTTGCTTAGTAAATGGATCATTTAACCAACCCTCTTTACCATGAAAATGAAGTGCGATGAATCGTTCTCCTGATCTACTTGTTCCATGTAATTCTAACCCNTTNATTACAGAATGAATTGCAAGAGGTCCATTNCTCCATTTCACTGAACTAATCTCCCAATTCTTACCTAGTATTTCCCNTTTCCATTCTGAATGTTCAAAAGGAAGNATCCACCTATTTGATGGAACTTTAAACCCATTTTGGAACCTCAGGATTTGAGANAACCAAGCTATACAGAAAAATGAATATGAAACCCATCCTATTATTGCATCAACCAAAATGTGTAATGAAAATGCTGTAATTCCAATTGAAAAATAAATAATTGTTTTCCTACCGACTAACCATCCTCCTCCTCTTGGCATTTCATTTAGTGCCATCCATGCCGGTATATACAACAAACACCATGTTGAAATAAATAGAATTAATGAAGTAACTTGGTCATTGGGAGTTTTTCCAGGAAAAACAAGAGGAACAATTGTTACAATCAAGAAGAAAATAGACCAAGAACATGGCAACAAAATACTTCGAGCAGGAGGTTTGAACCTCTGTCTTACCCATCCCTTTCCACCTTTTTTCATATCTGCTAGTTTCCATTCATTTGAAGGTAAAATTTCCCAATGGAATTGTAAAGGAACTGATTTTGATTCAACTCCGTCATCTATCACGGAGCCAAATACTCCGTATGTTTTGGTAGGAGATTTACCTGCAGTACTTCTCCACCATTCTGGTCTGCCATGCACCCAGTCAGCGTCTGCGACCTCTGACATGAACATCCGTGATGGTTCGTGTGTATTGTCCTTCGCTAGAGAAGGTCACCTAATAGATCGCCTATATTCATNTCATCTAGATCTGAATATGGNTCGTTTTGATTGTTTACAGGTGAGTTTATTGGAAGTCCTGGTGGGATTGGTACAGAATTAGGATTCGAAGGAGGTACGCTAGGAATATCACTAGTNGCCCATGCACGNGACTCATTNATCCATGGGTCCTTTCTGAGACTTCTTCTCCTTCCTCTAAGTAGTAACACAATTAGCATTAATGATACAATTAATNTTGATAAAACTGCTANTATAATANTCNTCATATTTCCATCTGAGGAATTAACAAANCCTTCCAAGATTCCACTATTNTCCTCTGCTTCTATAGTTATCGAAATCAAATTATTTTCTCTGTCTAAATCNACTAGTCTATTGTCAGGNTCGATTTGTAGGGTCCAATCCACGGATTCTGTTCCATCTATCCGTATNGTAATTCTTCTACTTCCTAACTCGCCTCCATTCATTTCTTCAATACTAGGGATAGTAGATTTCACTTCTCCATTTGAACACCCGCCAAATGATAACATCGTTGGACTCACATTTGGACATGCTATGATGACAATATTCTCTCCGTTCAAATTACCTTCATTGATTAATTCTGCAGTAATATCAACTTGATCTCCAAATTTTGTTTGTGTAATTTCTCCGAATTGAAGATCTAATGCCTTGAATTCTACTAGTAGAATTTGTTCATTTTCGTCATAATCTGGGCCAATCCATCCTATTGTTGAATCTTGATCGCCACCATCAGATTTTCCACCATGCTCAGAATTAATTTTAATTCCAAATTTTTGGGTATTTATTGAGGGTAACTCTACATTATCAACAACCACATGTACTCTNACAATTCTTTCATCCCCTGCGTCAATTGATCCTAACATGATTTTACCCATAGAATCTATTCCTATACTCGCCCCAAGTTCATTGTCTACTAAACTTCCTTCATGGAGAGAAATTGTGAAACCTGGTAAAGGTTGAGAATTCCCTTGAACTTCAATTCCATCCTCTCCCTCTTCATGAAGGGTTAGGAATGCCATATCGGCATAATTTCCTTTGTTCGATATCAAAAATGTCCAAGTGATGTCTCCATCTAATTCTAGTTCCCCATAATTCCCACCTAGCAATTCTATCTCCATGTCAATTCTTAACGGAATAATTATTCTCATTTCAATTTCTGGAGATTCATCATTGAGTGATAATTTGATAATATTCAAACCAGCAATTGCATAATCGTTTACTTCTACATATCCAACTAAGTCAGCGCTTTCGCCTGGATTTAATGTTTCAGGGGAGTCCTCTGCAAATAGAATTCCAATACCTGGAATATCTCCGAATCCTATAATTTTCGGTTCAATTATTTCTAGAATATTTCCTTGATTTTGTATGGCAATTCTAAATTCATATCGTTCTCCACTTTTAGCCTCAAACTCATTATCTGATAGCAGTGTCACTTTGAGATCGTGAATGGCAGAAATAGTAGTCGATAGTTCGATATCATCACCAATTGATTGATCTTCAGCTAAACTTACGTCTATACCCATTAGATGTGTTTTACTTGCTTCTGCCCATTCGTTAGCACAGACATTTACTGAGAAAGTGGAGATTGAATCCCTTGGTAATAAAACAGTGAATGGTAACGAACTTTCTCCTCCTAAATTACTCATATCATATTCTACGTAGAAATTTCCACCCGCATCTACACTGTTAAAATCGGATATGATTACCTCTCCATCACCGTGATATTTTCTAATCGAGATTTCAAATGAGTGACATTCCCCGGGTTCAATATTCCCAGATGTGTCAAATAATTCTAGAACGATATTTCCTGATCGTTTTATTCCTACATCTACAGTAAATATTCTCCAAACAGATGTACCTTCTTCCATTGTTGGTGAGGAATCTTGTTCAATCCACGCATTTACTCTTAGTTCAACATCTTGGGCAATGGCATCCAAAGGAACACTNATCAATGCATATGCGCTAGTAGATTGCCCAGGATCCAACCTTACATTTTGAATAAATTGGACTTCCCAATTTTCTGGTAATTGCCAATTTGCTCTACCAGTTAGGGTAGTCGTGTCAGAAATCATCACATCTATAGGGACATTTCCTGTATTTTCNATTTCTATAGTTACTCCATCTTCACTTCCTTGTTCTATCGCAATTGAAGATTGCATTATTCTGAGATCCATCGTTCGATTAACCAACAGAGATGCAGAGAGAGATATGTCTGCAGACATTCCTCCTTTGTCCGTGGCGATAAGTTGTTTTTGACAACTACTTCCATCTACAAGTTGATCTCCAGTCGGTGCTTCGAAAAGAGCGGTAATTTGTAGGGGGGCTGAACCAATTACTACATCTTGNAGAGGTAGATTTAGGATAGAATTATTTTGTGTAAATCTAAATGAAGTGATCCAATCATCACACCCATTTCCGATTGGGCTAGAAAGATCAATATCTAATTTAGCTAAGCCTGTTCCATCGCGAATAGCGATTTCCAAATCGATTTCTTCTATTTCTCCAGGNTCCACATCTATCTCTAANTNCTCACCTAATTTCCCTCTGATAATATGTAGACTTGGTGCAAATCGTCCAATACATAAATTGTATACGTTACCACCAGAAAATGAACAATCTCCCTTGGAAGTATATGAAATCACAGTGATTCCAGAATTTGTAACCGCAACCGAAGGTCTTTCTCCGTTCATATCTGAAAAAGTAGGTCGTTTTCCATTATTGTCTGCCCCATCATTTTCGACGTCNATTCTATTTGTTTGAAAATTTCCACCAGGGAAATTTGTCGGAGGTATTAATGTGGCGTGAACAATTGTATCCTCTCCATTAGAAGAGACTGCATCTACCCACGCCACGTGAACTGTTCCATCTGAATCTATGAATAAATCGGCATCGTGGTCGGCCCAATTTTCTTGAATAGTTCCACTTTCAATAATACTGACATTAGTCGGTACTAACGTTGTAAATGAACCTAATTCTGTTGGATCAAGTCCGTTAGGTTGTCCATTTTGTAGACCAAGATCTGGGAGGTCAAATCGGTTGTGAAGGATTTCCGTCGGTAGTTTGTTGAAATTTGTATGNGTCCAACCATCTGTCCAAACAAGATGTAGATGTTCATTATCGTCAAATGCAATTCTTGGATTAGTGCTTAGAGCATCATTTTCAATTAATGCAGTATCATTGATGACTACAAGATTACCAGTGTTTGATGCCCCAATACGTTCGACATATCGATTTTGGTTGGTATCAAAAANGGTAGCAGATGAACCATTAACAAATGAAGACCCACTTGAAACTANACCCCAAGGATCTAACGCAGTCATCCAGATATCTCTAGTTCCAAGATTAGCCAACTCTGAAATTTCGTTCCATTGTTCATCTAGTCCACCATTTGTTTGTCTCCATTCAATGACTTTGCTAGACATGTTTCTATTCTCAGTGGTTGAACCGGGGCAAGTTTTGGTCACAGTGTTCACAGAACTATCTGGACACCATGCGAGGTCAAGCATACTATCGTAGAGATCATTAGGATTACTTACTGGATAGGCATATACAGGAGCTACAANAGTGCCTCCATCTAAACATCGTCGATGTGCTTCAATGATACTATTTCTATCATTACTATTCTGTGCAGGATCTCCTTGATATGGTCCTTCGACACCAAATGGAATTACAATGTGTGTAGCAGCTTCATTCCACCTATGATCGCTTGAAGTTGGAGGATTAGATTGACTCCCTGTATTCCCGTTTGCATCTTGCCAAGACATACAAGCCCATGTCGTACCCGGCCCCCAATGATCACGTTCATCTAGCCACCAAGGCGAAGGGGTTTGTCCATTGTAAATCGTATCTTGAAGCCTTCTAATTCCTCCTGAATCATCGGTTACCGATAATGGGGTACTTCTACTCCTTTGATTTGTATTATACCCCTGACAATTATTTTGATTCGCCTGAGAAGGAGTTTGATCATGGAGTCCGTAAATTGTTTCCATTAGCAATATTCCATTTGCATCTGCTATTTCTTTCAGGCTTGGCAATGATCCAACATCATAGGAACCTCCNTAGAGTACTGANCAAAGATCNGACCATTCTCCATTCATGTATCCGTTAGTTGGAGTGGGCATGATGAATACCATTTCAACTGAAGAACCTCTGACATCNTCCCAAACCACAACTACCCTATCATTGCTATCTATCGCTATCGAAGAGTGTCCTTTNGAACCATAGTTAGTAGTCAGGAGAGTATCTGAAATAAGAGCATCAGCATATGGATTCATCCCACCCATGGATTGAGGGATAATTAGTTGCAACATTGAATATCTGATTTGATCAGTATTGTGGAGTACTCCAGATGGGTCATATGCATCTGTCCATGTAATGTGAATGGCACCCTTTGAGTCAANACCCATGGCTACATCTCGTAAATTATTTCTAGAAACAATTGATTGAGGTGAGATTATTTCGCTAATCGTTCCATTGATTGAATCAATTTCATACAAAGCATATCTTAGCGAACCATAATTCGAAGAATCTTCAGAAATTATTGTGAAGGCAAAATGTAACCTACATTGATTTGCTCCTTCGCAATTTTCTCCAATTACCTCCANACTCTGAATTATCGCATTTGATTCTTGATGGACAACTATGATCGGGAGGTTAGATACCTCTGGATGGAATAATTTCGTTCTNATTGTTTTATCATTTTCAACAAAACTAGAGATAACTAAATCTTCTCCAGCCGTAGTAATTCTAGTAGTTCTGATATCGGTACTTGAATCAACATATGACCATGGATCCAGAGGTACATTACTCTCCGCAGCTTGTGTCGAACCTACGCCAAAAGATACTAATGAAAGTAAGAATATAGTGACAAGAAGATACGAACGAGAGCGCCTCGCATCACCAACCATGTGGTCATCAAGGACCAGTTCCCTATTGATAGTGTGCATAATTGCATAACTAAATTCCTAGGATTTTCGGAATATCAAGTTGAGCCACTTGTTTGATCAGTATGACGAAGAATTAGATTCCTAGCCGCCCATACCTCATCTACTCGCTTTACATCTGTATTATGTGGTGCAGTTGCAAGAATTTCAGGGTCTTCAGTTAGAACTTTATGGAAATTTTCAGCGAATNTATCTAATTCTTCCTTCGACTCTGTTTCAGTTGGTTCTATCATTAGACATTCTGGTACAATCATTGGGAAATATAGGGTAGGCGACATGTACCCATAGTCGAGTAGTCGTTTAGCAACGTCTTTTCCGTTTATTCCAATAGCATCGACAAGTGGAGCCATTGACAATGTAAATTCATGTTTTACTACTTCTGCGGGACAACCTTCAACGGGCATAGCATGTATTTTCTCTAATATTTCAGGTTCAGGATTCATAATTTTATGTCGAAGATAATTTGCATTTAGAACTGCATGCTCCGACATAGTTGTCAAGTCCCTACCATAACGGCGGTAAAATGCCCAAGAACGTACGACTGCTCCGGCATTCCCGTGCCATTGCTGTACCTTTCCAATAGATTTCTCCGGATTCTCCCAAGTATACCACCATCCATCTGCTGCACCTAATTCTCCTTCTTCTGATGGTCGTCGAGAGACGATTGGAGAAGGTAAGAACTGAGCAAGATGGCTCTTAACTCCTATCGGTCCACTACCTGGACCTCCTCCCCCATGGGGCTGACTAAACGTCTTGTGGAGATTGTAATGAACCGCGTCAAATCCCATCAATCCTGGATTAGTACGCCCAATAATGGCGTTGAAATTAGCTCCATCGTAATACATCTGTCCACCAGCATCGTGAACAATTTTNGCTGCTTCTGCAATATCGGGCTCAAATACACCCAGAGTACTAGGATTAGTAATCATCATNGCTGCAGTATCATTTCCAACCACTGCTCGTAANGCATCNAGATCCAATCGTCCATCATCCCCGGAAGGAATCTCNACAATNGAATATCCACACATTGCAGCACTTGCAGGATTAGTTCCATGTGCAGAATCAGGAACAATTACCTTGTCTCGATGTTCTTCNCCTCTCATTTTGTGATATTCTTGTATGCATCGAATCGCTGTAAATTCGCCTTGAGCTCCGGCAACGGGTTGTANAGTAACAGCGTCCATTCCTGCGCAATGAGCTAGCATTTCTTGCATTTCAAAGTAAATTGACATTAGTCCTTGTAAATGATTTTCTGGAGCCAATGGATGAACATCATTCATTCCTGCTAATTGAACTATTTTTTCATTAATTCGAGGATTATGTTTCATCGTACAAGATCCAAGCGGGTAAAATCCAGTGTCGATTCCGAAATTTCTACGAGAGAGCCAAGTGTAGTGACGAACTAATTCTGGTTCGCTAGCAGTAGGCCATCCTGCCCTCTTTTTGCGAAGTAAAGAGTCTGGAATAGCAGATTTAGCCTCCTTTGAATCGACCAAAGGTTCAGGTTGAGAATAGCCTGCATCTTCTGAGCCATTGAATGAGAAAATGTTACTCATAGATGTCCCTCCTTAATCCACGCACTTATCCCGGCGGACAACAAATCAATATCATTAACAGAGGTCTGGTCGGTACAGGAAACGAGCATAAGGTTTGGTTCGATGTTTGGGAATAGGATTTCAAGAGGCAATCCTGGAGTAATGCCTCTTCGATCTAAATATTTGCATAGTGATTTTGCAGAAGAAGGTAAACTGATAACAAATTCATTGAAGTGAGATGAATTTGGATGTGCCAACGAGATTCCTTCAACAGANGTAANTGCATTCTTTGTAGCCATAGCNGCAGCAGCNTTCCTTGTTGCAAGCATTTCAAGTCCGGCTGGGCCAAGTAAAGCCATATGCATGGCACCCATTAATGCAATTAGTGTTTCATTAGAACAAATATTNGAGGTTGCTTTGTGTCTTCGTATNTGTTGTTCTCTTGTTGANAGAGTGAGCGTNAANGCTCTCTNCCCGTCAGAATCATGNGATAATCCTACAATNCTACCNGGCATTTGCCGAATAAAATTTTCTTTNCANGCAAATATNCCGTATATTGGTCCACCCCCAGTTGGGCCAATCCCAAATGGTTGTCCTTCTCCTACNACAATATCTGCACCATAATTNCCNGGTGCTTCCATTAACCCAAGACTAACNGNATTTACTCCNATAATAAGTGCAGTATTTTCTCCNAAGATTTCTTTAANTCCAGTAATTCCTTCNTCTNCNATTCCGAATGCATTAGGTTGTTCAACATATACTGCACAAGATCCTGCGGCTTCTTTTANTGCCTCTAAANTNATAAATCCATCATTATCATGTGGGATTTTCTTGATAGTAATCCCTCCNCCTTGAGTATAGTTTNGAATTACACTAAGACGATGTTCAGGAACTAATTCTGAAACATATACTGTATTTTTTTGTTCGACTTTTCTNTTCAAGACACGTATTGCTGTTGTAATTGCCTCTGCAGCAGCAGTACTTGCATCATACATACTCACATTAGAAACTGGAAGACCNACTAATTCTGATACCATAGTTTGGAACTCCCACATTGCTTGTAACATCCCTTGACTAACTTCGGGTTGATATGGAGTGTAGGAAGTTAGAAATTCGCCACGAGTAGCCAACATCGGAACCATTGCAGGAACATGATTAGAATAAAGTCCAGCACCAATAAATGATGGTCTGCTGTTTATTGGGACATTAGACCCTAAAAGTCTCGTTGCATCTTTCCAAATTTCCTCTTCGGTTTGGGGAGGAGGAAGATCTAGTGGAGTGGTTCTTCTAACATCTTCTGGGATATCTGAAAATAGATCGTCCATTGAAGAAAATCCCATCACTGCAAGCATTTCTTTTTCTCTCCCAAGATTGGGAAGTTGATCTACCATGGCAAACTCACCTGACCTTGACGGGCCTCCGTAATCGCCATCCCATCAAGATTGGCATAAACGTGAGTTTTTTTCCAAGCAACTCCAAATGCTCAAGTCCCAGAGAATGATGCCTTATTCATGAGTGACGATGCTCGAACCGGTCCTGACCGGAGAGAAGCCGCCTTACGACGTGAACTTTGGCGCACCAGAAATTCAGCATCTTTTCGGTTAGGAAACCATCTAATCGAAGCTGCTCGGAAGCCTTGGAGAATCCTCGCTCTCCCCATTACTTTGCCGTTAGTAACTTGGCAGATTGGAATGGAATTACTAGGACGTCGTCCTCGTCCAATGTCTGATTCCATGATTCAATTGAAAGGTGGTCCGGAACGGAGTATTGTGTTATTTCCTACCAATGGCGTAGGTTTCGGTCATTTTACCCGCATGTATGGGTTAGCTAGGCGATTACGTAGATTAGACCCCGACCTTGAGATTATTTTCTTCACTACACAGCCCACACTTCACCTACCTTACCTCGATGGATTTCCAACTTACCATCTCGCTGGTCCTAAGAAATTCAAGGGGATGGAATCTGAAGCATGGAATGCAATGGTACAGGAAATGCTTACTCTCGTATTAGAAACACATCGGCCTCAGACCTTTGTATTTGATGGTGCATTCCCTTATCGTGGAATGTTGGATGCGCTCGATACTATTGCAGTTCCACAAAAGGTCTGGCTACGTAGGGCGATGTTCCGCAAAGGGAGCAGCATACCGGTTGACTCAATTGGTAAATTCGATTTGATAGTTCATCCTGAGGATGCTGTCCCCCTCCCTCCTTCCGAGATTGATCATGGTGTGGAGGTACTCACAGTTCCACCGATGACACTCATTGATTCTGACGAGATGTGGTCTAGGGAAGATGCAAGAAATCGCCTAGGTGTGCCACAAAATGCTCGAGTCGCATATGTTCAACTAGGTGCTGGTCGAATCAACGAAATTGATTCAGATGTACGGCAGGTTACTGATGCTCTACTCGCATACGAGGATATCCATGTGGTTCTTGGAGAGTCATTGTTGGGTGACCGTTTAAGGATCAATCTGGAACGAGTTCATCTAATCAGAGATTATCCCAATGCGCTTTTCTTTAACGCATTCGATGTTTCCGTCCAAGCAGGAGGTTACAATTCGTTCCATGAGATGAGGAAGTTGGGNATTCCAACTTTATTTCTCCCAAACATGAATACTGGTATGGATGATCAGTTGGCGAGATGTAAGGTGGCTGAGGATGAGGATTGGGGAATCGTTCAACAATCCAATCAACAACTCTCTACATCCATTGATGAATTACTCAAGATGAAGAGCAAAGAGTCAATCAATTCGCCTAATGGACATACAGGGCTCTCTATCCATATTTTAGAAGGGATGTGAAGATGAAGGGCAAAATCGCCATTCATGGTTCTTGTGTCAGTCGCGACTTTGCTGAATTCAGGGGGTGGTCTGTATCACATTATCAAGCGAGATCATCCTTTGCCACCAAATCTACACCTCCAGTAAAGTTCGATGAATCCTATTTGATGAGGATATCTACTTCCTTTGAACAAAGAATGGTTCGATGGGATTTAATCAAGCGTACCTTTGAGTCCGGAGATGCTACTGTCATAATAGTCGATCTCATCGATGAGCGATTCGANGTGTATCTTGCAGGTGACTCAACTGTGACTCGATCTAAGGCATTCTATGATTGTGGAATCCTTAAATCAATTTCCGGGGATAAGATTCGACTAGAACGAGGTGGGGATGAATACATTCGATTATTCCAAGAGGGGCTTGCAGTATTCTCCGAATGGGCGGATGCCCCCATCATTCTTCATCGAGCTAATTGGGCGAGTACTCTGAGGACAGGAAATGGGATTGAAGCCATGGAAAATATCGCTCAAATCGAGAGTGAGAACGCCCTTCTTCAAAGATTGTATTCTTTAGCCATAGAGGAACTTCGACCTGTATCTATTGTTGAATCACCATCGTTATTGATTGCAGATCCGGAACACAAGTGGGGGCTAGCTCCATTCCATTACATACCCGATTATTACGAAGAAATAGATCGCCAAGTCATTTCGTTTTTGAATCAGAAATGACTTGAGTCGACCGTATAATCTTCTGAATCTTATCCGTGGATATGATGTGCATGGTTTTTCGATAGTCCTGTGATAGCCTTCCAGATTCCTCTAATTCGATTTCCGCTTGCCTGAAATCTTCTGATGTAAAAAATTGCTTCAAACTTGATACGTTGATTTCATTAAACCTCATCTCAATCTCATTTTTCATTGCGTCATCTGTTAGATTTTCTGTAGGTAATTCATATTTCTCATTAATATACGGTTTTTGTTCAAGATTACCATGAATTTGAAATTTAGTTGGTATTATTGTCCCTTGGTTTTTCATAGGAGAGGACATAATCAGGTCTTGCTGAAGATTTCGCTCAGGGGTCTCAAATGGGTGGGAAACTGCCCAATCTCCGAAAACAGAGTAAGCATCCACGAAAAATTTAGTGGGATGGAATCCTTTTGATGCATTGAACATATCTAACCTTACTATAGATGATTGAGTTAGAGGAGTGACAAGGTATTGGTTTCCAAATGACTTAGCCCAGTGTCTTCCACAATGAAATCGAGACCGAATAGCACTGTAGTGCATCATCATCGCCGCAGGATCTAGAGGATCAATTCCTAATTCGTTGAATGTACTCCAGAATTCTAAAGCAACATCCTTTCCGATTTTACGTTCAGAAAGATATTGTTGAATATCGTTTTTAATTTTTGAAGGATTTCCGTTGAATAGATAATTCCCTGCGAAATGACTCCATCCTGTAGGCTGATCTCCCGTCAAGACCATTTCAAAATTTTGAGTTCTTCCGTTTGACTTTGGGTAATAAAAAGGCAGATAACTCCCAAATGAAGTCATCTCATGAATGTCCATTGCTTCACTAGAACTGATAGTAGATTTTGAGGGAGGACCTGATACATTCAGAGGTAGATTAAACATTTTTGAGAGCGATTTAGCCACTCTAAAATCATCTTTTTTATGAGTGAAACTCTGAATTCTAATTGGAGATNTAGATTCCGTCTCTAAGAGCATACAAAGNACTAGTCGACTATCATAACCACCTGAAAGTAGAAGTTTTGTACCTAAACCTAGATCGCGAAATGCTTGGATGATTCCTATTCCTCTACTGAGAAAATCTCTCATCAATATCGGATACTCCGAATCNTTGATCACAGGAAACATTTCCAGATATTTCTGACAAACTTCTGTTAATTCTCCAGTTTTCAAATCTACGTTAAGATGAGATGTGATTGGAAGAACACGTATTTCCTGTACAACAGTTCTGTGTGAAATAAGTTGTTCCCCAATGTGGCGACCATTTTTGAGATGAAAACCATGAATTGAGGTTGGATTAAGATTTAGTTTATGTGATTTAGAGACATGNTTTAGCAATGTGATAAAAGAGTTAGAAACGCTCCAGTCGTCTCCAGATTGGAACACATATAGAATTTCTTGACCAGTAGCATCAGTTTTGATTATTGCATGATTTTTTTGAATAAAAATNCCACAAAATCTCCCTTCTGCGGGGATNTCTTGGATACTACCATTTCGTTCAAGACTTTCTAATCCTGAATCTCCGAATATAATTTCATTTTTGGTTACACCGTATCCTGACATTCTAGATTTTTTTAATTTAGCAATATCTGCCCGAGAAATAGTAAAAATTGATTCAGGAATCATGTTATTTCTCCAAAAAGTTAAGATCGTCAAATCTGATAGTTCTCGAATCATTTAGATTTAATGTCCAAGATTCGATAGACTGTAAGACTCTCAAAATATCATTTTGCATATCTTCACTAGTCTGCACCATGTCCCAGATGGACTCTGCTGAATCTCCCTCATCCGGATCTATAGGTGCCATCCAATCGCGCTTTCTTGATGGAGTAATCATTGGGATACCCTTGCGTTGCGCCTCGACAGCAACATGAATATCTACCATTCGTTGCTCTTGATATTTGGTCCAATCAAATGCAATTTTAGATGCGTCATAACCCATGGTACCTGTTCCAACAATATTCACTGGTAAATCAACTGAAACTGGTCTCCTGAACCAATGTACTCGCCTATTTTTCCGATATTCATTCCAATTAGACACTGCAGGCCCTACTGGAAGTACGCAACCGTGTACACCAATAATTGCTTCACCATCATAACGGTTAACTGCATTCACCATTGTTTCTATGTAATCCTCGGGATAGTGTATATCGTCATCTACNGTTAAGACTATTCCTGAACTAACGTTCCCTGCTAACTTGAATTTACCAATGTCGGTAATATTTTCTTCAGATGAACCCGACACGATTATTCTAGGATCATTTGGTAGCTTGGGAATTTCATCACTCTCATTTACATGAATAAGAATCTTATCAGGGGGGAGAGTTTGGTTCAATAAACTCTGAACGGCGTGCTTAATCACAGTGAATCTACCTGGGAAGGTTGCCATGCAAATTGTGATTTCTTGCTTATTGTTTCTATTATCTTTTGTCTTTAATTCTAATCCAATATCCTTGTCTGTAATCCATTGAAGTGGTGAATCAAGTGTTACATCTTCAAATTCAAATCCATGATTATTCCTTGGCATTTCTTCCGGAACTGGAAATTTACCCATCTCATCAGTGGAGGAAATTTTTAGTTTCTCAGTTTTTCTTTTGTTTCTTGAATGCCATGCTCTAAAGTTAGCTACATACTCTGCTCTTGGTCCACGAATACCTTTCCACCCTATCGAGAATTTACCTCCTCCAGTCAGAGAATCTTCGTGATATGTTGCAATGTATGTTACNACAGGAATATGCTGAATAGCTTCTTTTCCGAAAATAGTTTCAGCACGTTCTAATAATTCACTGTCTGCTGATACTCTAACTTCATCGAAACCACCCAATGTGTTTATCAAAGGTTCAGTTTTCCAAACTATTCCCATCAAACATTTCCTAACAAACCATGAACCAACTTTTGCTAAATTTCCATTTGGATACAAACGAACATATGAATCAAGAGTTGCAATTAATTTCTCATTCTGATCTAATCTTTCAAGACATTTTTCAAGTTTTTGAGGATGTTGCCAGTCGTCAGAATCTATGAATGAAATGAATTCCCCCTTTGCTTCACTTAGGCCTCTATTTCTTCCAGGATAGGTTCCTGAGTTCATGTCTTGTCTAATGATTTTGACTCTTGAATCGTCGAGATATTTTTGGTATTTTTCAACATCTTCTTTCTCACTAGCATCATCAATAATTAGTAGTTCTAAATTTGAATGTGATTGATTAAGAACAGAGTATACTGCAGTGTCCATCATTGGATTGTATTTGTGGGCAGTCATTATCACAGAAACCAAACGTTGGTCTGACGACGGTTCAAATTCCTCGATTCTAATCTTATCTAATGAGAAATCACTCTCAACCCATTCTCTAGNAAATGGGGCATATCCATACGAAGTCAGGTGTTTGTTAATNATCTTGAGTGNTTTTATTTTTTCTCCGTTCGATTTCAGTATGTCATATGCAGTTAAACATCCATTCGCTTCCCCAGTATCTGTAAGGTGTTCTATTGATTCTAGAGCTTCGAATTTTTTACCAAGTTCATTCAGAGAAAGAGAATAGTGAGCCGAAAATTCACTCACTCGTTGGATTTTTTCTGGCATAGAAAGGTAAAGTGCTACCACTCCTAATGGATCTTTTTGTTCGTAGAATCTCATTTGCATTCTTAGCCTGTGTCCTCTTCTNTGAAGTTCATTTCTTACGGGATAGAGTATATCTTCCGCTTGGTCAAATTCATTCAAAATACAGAGAGTATCAGCATGTGCTTCTATTGCTTGAATTTTCATTCCTGGAAGATGTGATGCGATCTCACCAGAAACTAGAGATTTTTCTAATTGCTTATTTTCACTGAATGTACGATGATAAAAATGTGCAACATTTACGTTGGTAGGGTTCGAGAGAATTAGGCGTTCTAGGATTCTTCTAGCCTTAATCAAGTGTCCATTTTCAATTAGTATTCTACTGACTGTAGTCCATAAATTGATTTTTGACTCATCTTTCCATAAATGTCCAACGGTTTCAACAATTTCCATTGCTTCTTCTGACTTATTTTGATTAACTAAATTATTCAATCTATGAGGAAGATCCCTATCTACTAATTCTAGCAATTCTTGTTTGTACATACCTGTGATTTTAGCGGGCAATAATCCTGATTGAATGATTTCTAAAATTGGGATAAATTTAGACATATTCTCAATATATTCCATAGGAGATCCCGACCCGTAAGTGTCGAAAAAATCTCGAATTGAAGGCAATATTTTTTCGTTATTCCATTCACCACTAAGTGCTGCGAATTCCAGATATTTTGCAAGACCTATTTCCTGGATCATCTGTTGCAAGAATTCATTTGAATCTCTCATACTGAGGGCGTAAATGAAAGAGTGCCTTCCATGGATTCCTGCGTTTACAACTTGAGAAAACAAATTAGTATGTTCTGCAAGTCTTTCTGCTGCAGGGCATATTTCTTGGTCAGTGATGGACCACAAATATAGAATATTATGTGGTAATTGAACAGAATTAGACAAATTACTGATTATTTTCCACCTTTCTTCCGAGTCCCATCTTGAAAGTTTTTTGTGGAGAATTTCTATGTAGTATTCATGTTCCAACAACTCAGGGTAATCTTTTAGAAAATCAACTAAATAATCCCACGAACCAGAATATACTGATGTTCTGTAGACTTGATGTTGGATATTGATATGGTTAGGATCTAGACCCATTATTCTGAAAAATAATCTTCGCGACTGAGTCCAATTTTTCTTTCTAGCATTTACTTTTGCTAGAACATCGAGAGCATAAGTATCTTCTTTATTCTCTGCGAGTATTTTTTTTGCATTCCTTTCTGCTTTTGACATATTTCCAAGAATGTAAGGAAGTACAAGTCTCCGATATTCTCTGTTTCTTAGTAGAAATCGGATTCTAGCCCAAGAAGTTCTCTTGAGTTCAGGTGCTTTAGTCATTTCATGCACCTCTATTAATCCATGAGAAACGGCGTGGTTCACCCCTTCCGTTGAGTTCTTCTGCACTGAATTCCTCAATAGACCCATTGGTTAATTTTGATATCTGAGTAGTTAATTCTGATTCAGCACTTCGATCGGTATCATCGATTAGTATGAACTTAGAACGTTGAATTAGCCAAGAATGTCCTAAAATTCCTCTTCTACCTATCCAACCGGGAGGGCCATCAATGAGTAATAGATCAATTTCATTAGGAATTAATTTATTTTTTGAAGATATATCGTACCATCCTTCTTCCCCGAATGAAGTGGAAATTTCATTTTGAATAATAGGTGCGAATATATGGCTATTTTCTAATTGAGAAATCCAATTTTCGTCATGCTCTATGCTTATGACATTGTATCTTTCAGACAATCGTTTTGTACCATCTCCACTTCCTAGTTCTACAATATTTTTTCCCTGAGTAATTCTTTCTTCGATTATTTTGAATGCTTTCTCAGGTAACATGAAATTAGGGAGTCGATTCATGGTATCATCCGAACATATGCAATATTGAATTGAATTTTGCCGAATGCCCTATGACCTTTGTCCGTAAAGGAACATCAAATTGAGGGTTATTGATGCTTAGAAAGTCTGCCGAGATAATTTCTGATAAATCAGAAATTTGGGCTTGGAGTATCAAAGGTCGGAATCTGATATTCCATTCTCCTGCCGGACAACATTTTTGGAAAATGCCTCGTGATTTTGATCCCTTCTCCACTCATCCTGATTTGTATCATGTTGCGGCTTATACTCTCCTATCCCCTTGGATTAAAGGAATTTTAGACGGATGGGAACCTAGTAGGAATTATGGAACATATCCTTCTCTCTCTTTTTCGGGAGGTATAGATTCTACTGCCTGTTATTTACTCATGCCTGAAAATACAGTTTTAGTTCATCATCGACGTTCTTTCAAATCTTTATTGAAGCACGATGGGGCAGACCGACTTTTTACACATATCACAAAAAATACTGGTAGAACAGTACATAGTATTCCTTCAAATCATGAAAAAATTCGCACTCATTGGGATAAGCCCAATGGCTTTTCTACCGATCTCGCTGCTGCAGTTCATCTAATCTTATTAGCGGATTATCTTGATCTTAGAGGAATTGCCCTAGGAATGCCAATTGATAACACGTATCTTTGGCATGGACATAGGAAGCGTGATTTCTCTGAAACGGGATGGTGGAAACAATGGAGCAATCTATTGTCAAGTGTTGGTTTAGACTTGATTCTCCCAATTGCTGGAGTTTCAGAAGCTACCGCAGTAAATATTGTCAAAGAATATGGTTTAGGCGATATAGTAAGTTCTTGTTTAAGATCTAAACACCCAGGATGTGGTAGATGTTGGAAGTGCTTCCACAAGAATGGGATGTTAGGTCATCCTTATGATATCCAGGCACGTGAAATTCAGACTTTTCTTAATCAACGTCCAGTAAGAACCGCCACTCATGCATTATGGTGGGTAGGGCAACAAAATCATTGGGACCAAGTTCCCGATTTGGAATACTTCAAGGATTATGATTTTTCATGGTGGCTACAGCATTACCCCCTGGCCTTTGATCTTCTACCTGATTGGATTCGTGATGGAATTCAACAAAAAATTGTAAAATTAACAGATCCGATTCCAGATGATTCTTCATTCCATGACTGGAATTTATTTCCTGATGCACCTTAATCATGGTTTTCCAATTGCAGTAAATTTCCACCCATGAGATACCATTTCATGTTCATTCAGAACTCGTCTTCCGTCATAAATCAGACCTATTTCTGAATAATTCCTAAGTTCTTTCCAATCAATATTAATCACTTCTTGATGTGCTGTGCAAATGACCACTACATCAGCTTCTGCATCTTTTGGTTCATCTACCCATTCGGTAAAATCAGTTGGCCGATTTTCAATACTTACATAAGGGTCCCATGCAAAGACCTCACACCCTGAATCTCTGAGNGTCACTGCTAATGGTTTAGTTGGGGATTCTCTAATATCTGAAATTCCNGGCTTATATGCCCAGCCTAACAATAGGATTCGAAGTCCATCTGNATCTTTGTTCAATGATTTAGCATGATGAAGTATNCTANTTGCAACTTGTGANGGCATATTGGAGTTCACATTTCTTGCAGATGTGATGAGATCAACTGGNGCTCCTGCTGCATTCGCTTTTTGGATCAAGTAATATGGGTCAACGGGAATACAATGTCCACCGACTCCAATTCCAGGTGTGTATCTATGAAAATTCCATTTGGTAGCAGCAGCAGAGAGTACCTCTTCAACATCAAGACCAATTTCTGGAAAAATTAGTGCTAATTCATTGACTAAAGCAATGTTTAGATCTCGTTGCACATTTTCTATTACTTTAGAAGCTTCAGCAACTTCAATTGAGGATACAGGATAGACCTCTCCAGATGTGAGTGTTGAATATAATTCACTTAAAATTGAGCATATTTCTCTATCTTCGGCCCCTACTACTCTAGGAACTTGTCTAACTCCATGAATAGGGTCACCAGGCACAAATCGTTCGGGACAATATGCAATGTGAACATCAATTCCTTGGATAAGATTTCTTTCTTCAATCAATGGACACCATATCTCCTTAGTAACTCCTGGATATACTGTCGACTCAAGAATTACAGTAGGACTTAGTGATTTGTTTACATGGTCAAAGATACTAATTCCTGCTTGTTGGATATAACTTAAATCTGGTTTGTGATTTTCTAAAACAGGCGTGGGAACCGTTACGATTATTACATCACAAAAGGGGATACACTCCTCTGGATTCATAGTAATATTCCATCTCTTATCTGAGGGGATTTTTCCATCAAATTCTGGGTCATGACCTGGATTAATTCCATTGTTTAATTTTTTTACAACTTCTTCAGAAATATCCATTCCAAATACCTTGAATCCTACTTCATGAAATCCAATTGCAGTAGGTAGCCCTACATATCCTAGACCAATTATTCCGATTGCGAGGTCACGATTCTGGACTCGTTCCCTCGTAATCATTGATATTGTCTCCCCACTTAAGGTTCAAGAAAGGTTCCCAAGAGAATTGTATGCTGCCACTAGTCGTTTAGATTCTCCAGACCACACACGTTCTAATTTTGGTGAAGGACATTTTTCATTGATTACTAATAATTTAGAAATTAATTCCTCTTGATTCGTAGGATCTATTGCCATTCCAATTTGTTCTGATTCTGCTATATCTCCCATTAGACATCCAGAATTAACTAGCGAGGGCCGTCCAAAATTTGCAGCATCGAACATTTTTGTTGGAAGAGCACCGTCGAGAATATTGCCTCTAACGGTGGGGTAAACTGCATACATTACACTCATTTTATTGATAATATCAGATAATTGTTCTCTACCAAATTTTCCTACTCTCTCATAAACTAAGCCAGAGTTAGACAATAAATCGTTTACCTCAGTGTCTGCTGTTCCATGTCCAGCAATAATTAGTTTTGGCTTTTCATTCTTCGGCCAATTTCTTAAAGCTCTTATCAAACTTTCAAACATTGAAGGTTCACGGATTTTCCCTGCATATCCTATAGTAAATTCCTCAGGCAATGGGGACATTGTTCTATTGATTTCTGGACGATTTTCTACTACAATTACATTTACTTTTTTTACTCTTTTTTTGACCCATTCTCTAAATCCTTGGTGTGAGGTTCCAGAAACAGAACCTGAACTTGTGATAATCAGATCGCAGAGTTTCATTCTTCTTACCAATCTAATTTCAATAATCTTTGAAATAAATTTTCTAACAATTGAGTATGGTTTAGTCATACGTGCCCATGTATGTGCTAAATCATGCAAATCAAAAACAAGAGTGGTTCTCAATTTTTTTTTCAAATATATTCCTACAGCAAGTGTGTCCGCATCATGACAATGGATAACGTCTGGTCGTCTACTCAAGAGTTCATTGAGAACCGCTTTTCTGAATTTTCTAAGCCCGGATAAAACTTTGCTACCAGTCAGAATTGTGGGTGCTCCTGTGGGTGTTTTCCCGATTCTATACCGTATAATTTCGATATCGTTTTTGATGACTTTTTGTTCTTTATTCTCATTCCTATCAAAAGCATGAATTGTAACTTTGTATCCTGCTTCCTTTAGAGATTCTGCTTCTTTTTCGACCCTAGGATCAGGATCGCATGGATTGCTGACAATCATCGCCACATGCTTCATTTCATTCCTCCTCTGAAAGAATTCGTTGATATGCTTTTATTGCATCGTCTACGCTTTCTCCAGAAGTATGGATGAGTCCATCATGAATACATATTGCTCTATCACAGAAACTCTTGACAGTAGACATATTATGACTTACGATTACTACTGTTGTGTTTCCACTTACCATCTCCTGTATTCTTTCTTTACATTTTTTTTGAAAAGATGCATCTCCTACTGCCATCACCTCGTCTATAAGAAGAATTTCTGGTTCTAAATGAGCCGCGATCGCAAAGCCCAACCTTGCCTTCATTCCCATAGAATAAGTTCTGATTGGTTGATCGATAAAATCAGGAATTTCTGAGAAACTAATAATTTTATTCATTCTTTCTACTATCTCATCATCAGAAAGACCCATGATGCTCCCATTCAACCTAATATTTTCTCGACCTGTTAAATTTGATTGGAATCCTGTACCAATACCTGCGAGTAGAACACATTTCCCTCTCCTTTTGACAACCCCTGCATCTGGGGAATATACTCCTGCCATTACTCGTAGTATTGTAGATTTCCCTGCTCCATTTGGTCCTATTATACCTAGAATCTCACCTCGTTTAATTTGAAGATCAACTTTGTCTAAAGCACGAAGATGTGTTCTTCTTCCTTCTGTTTTGAATCTGCCAGTTACCTGTTCTTTGAGGTATCTAGCACCAGTCTTTACGGGAAAATCAAGAGTGACAGATTCTAATTCGATAGCATTCATCTTATTCCCCTCATAGTAGCTTAATTGATTGAGATTCATGTCTGACGAAAACTATGCACCCTATCAGCAATGATAGTAATGAGAATCCAATTGCTTGAACAACATAAGATATTTCTAAAATTTCGAAATTTCCTAAGGCTAATGAACGACTCAATTCGATATATACTGCTACAGGATTTAGTGCAAATGTATCGTGATATGCTTCGTCAATATGTTTCATGCCAAAGAAAACCCCAGATAAGAAAAATCCAGCAGTAGTTAGAATTGAAACCACGTGGCTAATATCCCTGATATGGACATGTAAAATCGCAAGAATCATGCCTAAGCCAATAGCCAGCGATTGGACTCCCAATACCAGTAGTGGAATACAAAGAAGTGCCCAACTTAGTTCAATTCCCCATACAATTAGAAGAGGAGGAATAATTAGTAGAGAAAGTAGAAAACGGAGTGATTGGAATCCACCTATAGACCAGAGAAATACCTCTCTTGGTATTGCCACTTGTTTTATGAGTCCGCTATTTCCTACAATTGATGTGGTGGTTCGAGATAATGTGCGAGAAAACATGCCATAAATCAAAACTCCAAGAAGAATTTCGAGAACAAATACTGGATCATCATTTCCTCTTAGTAGAGAGAAAACCAGCCAGTAAACCGCAGTAAGTGCTAATGGCTCAACCATAGTCCAACCCCATCCAATTAATGTCCCATGATAAGTAACCTTCATGTCTCTGAAGATTAAGTGTTTAACCAATCTTCTGTTATCTCGTATTCGCCTGTAAACCGTAAATGGGGAACCGAACATGCCAGGTCTCTTACTGGTAAGAGTTATTGTTGAACTGTCCGTCCTCACATCCACTTCTTACTATGGTGAGGTATGAACCGTTCGCTTGAATGACTTATTTCATAGCAATTTTTAGGCTACTTGACCGGCACCATGATATCCTCTAAGATAATGTGTAGGCTGATTGAGATGAAGGTCGCCGTCAGTTCACCTGATGAATTCGTTGCCCCTTACCTCATTGACGCTTTAGGAGATGCACTGGTTGAAATTCCTCCTGAGGTTTTAGAAGTAGAGTCAGAAATGATGCTAGATGCTCTCCTTCATCCTTGTACCACCTTGATACATTTCAATTCCGCAGCACCTGATTTAGATAGAGATGATCGCTCTTCTCTTCTTGCAATGCGTGAAGCTGCTAAGCCAATCCTAAGTGCTGCAAATAGGCATCAAGGTTTACATTTAATTTTAGTTGGCTCATTGAGAGCTCATCCTCAAGCAACACCGGATGAACCTTTTTACTCCGGTGGAACACGAATTGCCCCCAGAGATCTTGCAGCAGAAGGACAAGTATGGGTTGAAGATTCAGCTTTAGAGCACGCTACCCCCGAACGTCCTGTTTCAATAATTAGAGCCTCTAATGTACAGGGAACATTAAGACAAGGTGGCGATGGTCATGGATTATTACATGCATTTGCCCGAGACTCAATATTTGGTTGGGTTTCTGTTCCAGGTAGTCAAGAAAATAAATTCCCCAAAGATTTCCTTCACGTTAGAGATTTTGTTGAAACAATTCTCGCAGTAATGCAATCACCTCCTCCCACGCGCGAAGCAATTGCTGTAGGAACAGGCCGTGGAGTAAACCTCAATGATGTTGCCCAAATTTATGCTAGAGAAACAGGAGCAGAACCCGTATTTGGAACAGATAACTCACAGGAAGTCTACGGTGTAGTTGATGTTTTAGAACTTGAGCATCGACTGGGTTTCCGCCCATCAATTACTCTTGAACAAATGATTTCTGAAGCACTTCAGAATGTGTGAACTAACCGTCGGAATCTTGATGCCAAGCAGGTTAGTGTCGCCAATCATGCAAGTCAGTCCGTTGGACTACCGATATGGCGATCAGTCTTTCAAGAAAATATGGTCAAACGTAGGGAGACATGAACGACAACTGGAGGTCGAGCGAGCTTTAGTATGGGCTCATCTACAGTTAGGAAGAGTTTCTTTGGAAGACTATGAAAAAGTAGCCTCTATATCAAATCCGACTGATGTGACAATAGAACGGGTTGATGCAATTGAAGCTGAGACTCGTCATGACATTATGGCATTAACGAAAGCAATGGCTGAAGCAGCTGGAGATGCAGGTTGGTGCATTCACTTGGGCGCAACCTCCAACGATATTGTAGATACTGCTGTGGCTTTACAGCTTAGAGATTCGATTGTACTTCTTCGTTCTGCTCTTTGTGATTTAATTGCTATCACTGCGAATTTAGCCGAGAGAGAAAGAGATACTGTGATGTTAGGGAGAACCCATGGTCAAGCAGCAGTTCCAATTACATTCGGACTCAAGGTTGCAGTTTGGTTAGATGAGTTGCGCCGACATCTAATTCGTTTAGATCAGGCAACCCCTAGAATTGTAGTTGGTAAATTCCTTGGGGCCGTCGGAACTGGAGCCGCTCAAGGAGAAAATGCAAGAGAATTACAGGAACTAATTCTAACACATCTTGGTTTAGGAGTTCCTCTTGCTACTACTCAAGTTGTTGGCAGAGATAGATATGTTGAATACATTTCTTGGTTAGCAAATGTAGCAACTACAGTTGAGAAGGTTTTGCAAGAAATTCGGAATTTACAACGTTCGGAGATTGGTGAAGCCGGAGAAGGATTCGATGTGAAGAAACAAGTAGGTTCTTCGACCATGGCCCACAAGAAAAATCCAATAAAATCTGAAAATGCTAGTGGATTATCCAGAATAGTTCGTTCATTCATTATTCCAACATATGAGAATGCACTCCTATGGCATGAGAGAGACCTCGCTAACTCTTCTTCTGAGAGATTTACTCTTTCTCATTCTAGCATACTGTGTCATGATATAATGCTGAAATCCTCCCAAGTTCTAACCAATTTGTGGGTGGATGCTGAAAGAATGATGTTGAATATTGAATCACAGAATGGTTTAGTAATGGCAGAAAAAGTGATGATTGATCTTGTTGGAAAAGGAGTTGCTAGAGATGAAGCGCACGAAATTCTCAGAACGGCATCTTTCCAGGCGGTTGAAACTGGTGAACATCTCAAAGAAATCTGTTTGAAAACTGAAAAATTGATGGAAGTATTTTCTGAAGATGAAATGAATGATATGTTTGAACCGTCATCTCATCTCGGAGTTTCTGGAGAAATCGTTGACGAAGCTGTAGCCCTTGCCAGAGATGCGATCGAAGGGTGAATGGATGTTACGGCCTTTTCATCTAGCATTCCCAGTTCATGATTTACAAGAAGCACGTACTTTTTACACTGAAATTCTAGGATGCACAGTCGGAAGAGAAAAACCTGAATCTTGTGTATTGAATCTTCATGGGCATCAAATTGTTGCACATTTGGTTAGTAGTATGCCTGATTTAGCGACTAATCCAGTTGACGGCAAGCAAGTTCCGTCTATGCATTTTGGAATTGTACTGGAATGGAATCAGTGGCATGAAATGCGAGAAAGATTTGAAGCATTATCTCTAGAATTTGTTATTGGACCCTATCTTAGGTATGAAAATCAACCAGGTGCTCAGGCTACAATGTTCATCAAAGATCCATCTGGTAATCATTTAGAATTCAAATCGTTTCAAGATGATGCTATGATTTTTGACGCGGCTTGGGGCAATATGGGCCAATCATAAAAAAAACCCAATTCTTTGGCTCAGTTTTCTATAGTTCGTACCTCTTCCACAGTTTGTTAACATGGCTAATGACAAGGAACAATGGTGGACAGACAACCATTCTGATGAAGAAAGTCTTTCTGAAGCGTTTGCAGACGCAGCTGCTGAAAAAGTGAAACAAGATGCTGAATTAGAACAAGCAAAACATGCCTTAGAATTGGCGAAGATTGAAGCGGAAAAAGCCAAGATTACTGGTACTTCACAATCTCCTCTAATTTCAGCAAGTTCCTCCCAACCCACGACTAATTCTGTCATAGATCAACCCCGCAGACTTGCTTGGAAGGGATTTTGGTGGTTGTCATCTGGGGAGCTAGCAGCAGTCATAATTTCTACGATTGTTGTTGTTTCCATAGTAGCTCTGTTAGCTATGCAAGCATCTAGTGAGAAAGATTGGCCAATTGTCCAAGGAACAATTATCGGATCTACTGATACGAGCATGATTCCAATAGATGCGACAATTTCAGGAAATGGAGTAGATAACGGAACCGGATGGTTTGAAGATTGGGAAGAGATTGAGACTCGCAATGAAGATTGTTACACAGATGATTATGGTGACGAATATTGTGACGTTTGGTATACTTATCATGACGAGTATACTTGCTATGCTGACGTGTATCTTACTTGGGAATTGAATGGTACAAATTATTCTGGCTGGGCTGAATCTCCAAGTTTTACCTCCCAAAATTTATGTTTTGAAGAGATTAAAGCACATTATCCAATTAATGGTTCAATTTTGATTGAAGTTGATGAAAACAAGCCTTCAGATTTTCAAGTATTTACAATTGAACATGGTTCCACAACAAAATGGATTCAACAACAAACACTGGCAATGGATTCTGTTGGTTTTTACGACATCTACACTTGTTATTACTTTCCTTCATTTACCTACAATGGCGTAGAGCAAGGCGGTCCTGAATATTCCGGNTCATTCACTAGAATGCAAATTGGAATTCCTGGTGAGAGTGTATGTTTGGATTCAGTAAAAGATTCAAATGGTCCCGGTTCCAGAATTACAGTATATGTTAATCCTGATGATCCAACTGATATTCGTTCTACTCAGATAGAAAAGGCTGCAACTGCTGCTCTAATGGTATGTGCTCCTTGTGGATTGTTACTTTTGGTAGGGCTATTCGTTTATGTTAGATTCAANAATGTTGAACCTGGAGCATATGTCACCAGAACAGGTGCGATTCACCACCANCGTGGATATTACCCTGATAATGATGTGGTAGTTATCAACAATAATTATGGCAGNCGTCATGGNTATACGGATCCAATGTACTATCGTCATAGAAATCATCGTTCTCACAGGACTAGNTCAAGTTCTACTTCCAGAGTTACTCGTTCTTCTTCCAACCGTTCTGGTGGCGGTGGCCGTAGTAGAGGTGGCGGTCGCTCTGGCGGCGGTGGTCGTTCTGGCGGCGGTGGTCGTAGAGGCGGGGGGGGCCGTCGTTGAGTACAATTGAATCTGCATTCGACTAGTGTATCTATTTTCATACTAGGGACTTTACGAAACGCTATGCAGGAGCGCCTTGATTTCACTTCACGGTCTCCGTTTGAGNTACATCATATTCTTACTTCCTTTGATTCCTTAGACTTACATTCTGCTTATGCTGACCTNTATNTNCCAGAAGGAGAAGGTCCATTCGGATGTGTAGTCGCAATTCATGGTAGTCGAGGTTGGCAACCTCATCACGAAGATCATATTCNATATTGGCTATCTTCTGGAATTGCAGTATGCAAAGTTCATTCTTTTTCATCAAGATCGGTGGAATCAATTGTTGAAGATCAAATCTCAGTTACTCATGCCATGATGTTAGCAGATGCATTTGCAGTCAAATCATTACTAGATTCGGATAGACGAATTGATAGAATTGGGATCGCAGGTTGGAGTTTAGGAGGAACTGTTGCGATTTATTCGGGGTGGTCTCCTATTATCGACGTTCTTGGAACTCCGTTCGCAGCTCACCTGNCTTTCTATCCTGCTGCTCATTTGCGCCCTGACATCAAAAAATGGTCAAATGCAGCGATGCTCATTCTTCATGGAACCGCAGATGATTGGACACCACTCAGCCTTGTTGAAGGACTCCTTCCTCAGTTGCCAAATGCTATTTTACATACTTANCCCGGAAGTCATCATGCATTCGATAGTGAACAAGAGAAGACATGGTTGCCAAAGGTAATTCGATTAGGAAAGAGAACAGTTAGAATTGAAGAGAATGGACATATGTCAGGAATCTGGAAGTTCGGGATTCGGTTGCCTNTGAATGAATTAAGTCAACGACGTTTAGTCTTCAGAATTCTTAGGAATCGTGGCGCACATGTAGGGGGAGATTCAGAAGCAAGAGAGGATGCTTTGCAGCGGGGCCTTACTTTCTTATTGTCTCATCTGAACTAGATTCGGTTGAAGGATCCATCAGCATTCATCTTCCATTGAGTTGCATCTGGAGCAATGTAAATTGTCGAACCATCATACCCTTGGTCATANTGACCTCCTCCTGGTAATCCCGTGTAATCTGCAACATATGCTGGTTGAGATGGTGCGAAACCAGGGGGTGCCTGAACGGGGGCTAGTGTTTGCATTTCCCCTCTTAATTTCATGGGCATCGGTGGTATGGCTCCAATATTGTCATCGCTTTTCAGGAGGAAGAATCCTATAGCTCCTAACAGGGCAATGATTACGATAGCTCCTAATCCCACAAACAATCCATATGCTTCCATTTGAGCATCAAAATCACCCAATGCTAATCTTTGTTCAAGAGTACATCCCATGCGTTCNCCTTCTGATTGAACTTCTGTATTTGCTGGAGTATCTGGACAAACATCAGCATCGTTCATTATGTTGTCATTGTCAAAATCTAACTGATTATCCGCACATCCCATCAAATCTTGATCATCATCNTTGACTTGTAATCCATATTCCGTTCCTGGGCACATGTCGAGATAAGCAAGAATGGAATCCTGATCTTGATCGCTATCTCCTGACCAACACCCTATTCCATCAACTGAACCAAATGAAGTATAATTCATTCGAATTTCTTCACTTGATGTACTCGGACAAGCGTCTGGNGCTTGTACTAAATCTCCAACNACTCCATCTTTGTCCCAATCATATTCGGCCATACTGCATCCGAATTCATCAACAATTGCGTTTGATGGNGAATCAGGACATTGATCCAAGTAATTCTTTCGATTATCGTTATCACGGTCTAATTCACCTAACCAACATCCAGAAACATCAATGTTAGTCCCCCATTGGTGGATTAATCCATTTGCTTCTGAAACAAGTGTTTCATACAGTATTCTATCTGCACTTGATGGACTGTTTAGGCAAGCATCATTAATATCGTAAATTCCATCTTGGTCATTGTCTTGCTGCGTGTTGTAACCACATCCTACATTATCAACTGCTTCACCAAGGGGTGTATCAGGACAAACATCGAACTGGTCTTCTACACCATCGGCATCGTCATCTGTATCTTCTGTGGAATCTTTACANCCNTCTCCATCAGCATCTAAATCATTTGAAGCAAACCAGCCGGTTTCTCCACCTGGACACAAGTCGGCTTCATTGAGAACCCCATCATTATCATTATCGTTATCTTCATCAGAATCCATACATCCATCACCATCTACGTCGAGTAAAGGAGAAGAAGTCCATCCAGTCATTCCAGTTGGACAAGAATCTGCAGAATCTAATACTCCATCGTTATCATCATCATCATCTTCGGTTGCATCACGACAACCGTCACCATCATGATCGTTTGGAAGAGCACTGGTCCAATCCAAATCTCCATCTGGAGTACAATTGTCATTCACATCNAGAATGGTGTCTCCATCATCATCAGTATCTTCACCCTCGTCACGACACCCATCTCCATCTCGATCTGTAGTAGGGCTAGATGTCCAACCTAAGTCTCCCTTTGGACATTGATCTAATGGTAAATCATCAAAATCATAATCATTCATTCCATCATTATCATCGTCATCATCTTCGCCGTTATCTGCACAACCATCTGTGTCGTGATCTGTAGTAGTGGAAGCAGACCAGTTGAACCAACCTCTTGGGCAATCNTCAACTGCATCAGGAATAGCATCATTATCGTCATCATCATCTTCTTCAGCATCATGACATCCATCCGAATCATGATCTCTTACGCTGTTTGAAATCCAACCCATTTTATCTCCAATATCGTCACACAAATCTGAAAAATCATCTATACCATCGGCATCATCATCGGTATCTTCGGTGGAATCTTTACACCCATCCTGATCTCTGTTAATTGAATTATCAGTGGGATCCCAATTTACCTCTGGTCCATTTGGACAATTATCTTCTTCATTTAGTAAGCCATCCTGATCGGCATCTGGATCGCATTCATCTCCAAGACCATCTGAGTCAATATCTGATTGTGAAGGATTGAATTGATTTGGACAATTATCGTCAACATCTGGTGTACCGTCTGAATCTGAATCTGCTTTCAAAGACCAGATATAGTATCCAATATTCTGATAAATCTGATAATTTTGATCTGTGAATGCATTACCATTACCTATGGCTGTACCGCTGCCCAGAGTAATGGTGTATGTTGATCCAATGTTAGTTGGGCCTCCAGAACCGAAGGTACCTACACCGATGATTTCTCCAGTAGGGGCCCACATGCCAGCGACTCCATTATCATTGAAGTCCCCTGCTCCTCCATCAGCTGAAATCCAATTTCCAGAGGAGTCCATAGTGGCATAAAATGGGTCAAAGTATGTGGATGGTAAAGTGACAGTTCCAAATGTTGCACTTCCACTCTGAGCAAGTGAACCACCAGTTCCTGTCCAAGATACAGTTCCGTAGGATCCTGAAACTAATAGAACTCCTGAGGGGTTGATATCTAGGTCTCTTACCTGATGATACCCGCTTGCAGTTGTTATCCAATCCCATTGATTATTGGCTCCGCTTCTAGACGCAACAAATGTAGTTGTATCTTGTCCGTTACTTGATGACATGACCTGATTAGTATCAAAATTTACAGTTCCCTGTACTGTTCCTGCTACATAATCAACTCCATTTTGATGAACTACTGCAAATGGTTGAGCAATACCTCCTGTTCCGCCTGCTTGGCTAGCATTGACAAAACCTAGTCCAGTAGTGATATCTGCCATCCAGAGATCAAACGAACCTATTGCCTGCATTTGTTGAGAACCAAGCGTAATTGTTCCGCTGAATATTCCCACTGCTACCATTCCACCACCTCTCCAATATATCGAATATCCAAGATCCTGACCGGTACTTCCAACGACATTTGCATCAATCCAATTCCCATTCACTGAATTTAATTTAGCCACAGCAATATCTGTTGATGTTCCTCCAATTCCATTTTTGGTGATTGAGGTTCCGAAATATGAGGATGAAGTAGCATTTGTTTCTCCGATGATATATACATCGTTACTATTTGGCGAAACCAGTATATCTTCACAAGCATCGTCGTCTTGCACTGTACCAGCATGAGATGCCCATTGAGCATTCAGATTTTGGTCGAATTTTGCNACCCAAATATCTTGTGANCTTTCTACACTTCCTGGTGGGGTATATGACTGAAGATTTTGTCCAGCAATAGTAACATTTCCTACAAACCATCCACATGCATATACATCAGTACCTGATGTTGTTAGTGCACTAACAGTAGCGCTCCCACCTCCTCCAAATACAGAAGGACTCCAGAGTTTTTCCCAGTTACCTGAGGGTGATGTTTTGGCTACAAAAGCCAATTGATTAGTTGCAGAATACTGTTGCCCACCAAATTTGACATCATAAATCGCAAAGCCTCCAGTGTATACCGATCCTAAACTATCAATAGCAACATCAGTAGGAGAAACTAANCCTGCTTCAACTTGGATTGAAGGAGTTGTTACTGTATCATACCCTGCTACTGCAGTCCAATCTGTGCTTCCTGCTTTTGGAGATGAACTAGAAGAATCGAGATCTTCAGAAAGGGGGGAGTCGATTTGTTGAATTGGATGAATTACCATGCCTACTAGAATAGCGGTCAACAATAGTACTACCACGCGCTGCATGCGAAGCATGGGCTTAGGTAACATTGGCCGCTATTCAAACCTCGCGTACTATGGGCAGATTTGAATTAGGATTCATATAACTCAAATTGCCCATTTTCTTCTCTCCAGTACCAGTTTCCTGATGCATCCTGAGCCCATTCTATTCCATCTTCATCGACAGTATTTCCACTTAGTTCAGGTATGGGAGTTGGTTCAGGTGCCAGAGCTTCCGCTGCATGTTGTGAAAATTCACCTGCTTGAGGTGCTACGGATTGATTAGGCATAGACTCCGATCGTTTCTTNGTCTTCTTTTTTGGTTTCTTCGATTTTTGAGCAACTACCGCAACTCCTGCTCCGATCAATATTACGATTACAACTATAATTGAGGCAATAACAAAGGCTGGAGGGCCAGAAGAACTCGAACTGGTTTGCTCCCTCTGACTCACAGAACATCCATCTTCAAAGACTGTAGAAAGTGGAGGAGTTCCAGGACAGATATCAATTCCGTTGGGCACTAAATCACCATCTGCATCTAATTGACTGAATCCACATCCATTTTCATCGACTATTGATCGTTCATTTTGGATAGTATTTGTACAATTTAATCCTGATTCATCGTACCATTGGAATTCTACTAGGTCACTCACACCATCTTCATCGGAGTCAATCAAATCCCAGATTTGTTCTTGAGAACATCCGAATTCATTGATTGTCGCTCCTGAAGCAGTTAACGGGCAGATATCACTTCCTGAAACAGCATCCATATCTCCTGGAACGCCGTCTCCATCATCATCACGTTCAGTTATTGTGCAACCATCTCCTTTCTGAGAAGAAATCCCAGTTTCGTCAGCTGTAACTGTTGGACACTCGTCGTTTGCATCATTTATTCCGTCTCCGTCTGTATCATCAATACAACCGTCAAGATTTGTATCAAAGTTTCTTGCATCCTCATTAGGACATTGATCATCTGCATCGAGAATCATGTCCCCATCACTATCTGCCTGTCCTGAGGAACATCCATTGATATCGACAAACTCTCCGACTGGAGTATTCGGGCATTGATCTTCGCCATTATCCTCAAAGAAGCCATCTCCATCATCGTCTGAATCTTCTCCGTCATCTTTACACCCATCTCGATCAAAATCAGTAGCAAACGTAGAAATCCAATCTGTAACTCCTTGTGGACACATATCAGGTGCAGAATCTAGAATCTGGTCTCCATCGTCATCTGTATCTTCTCCAAAGCCTCCATTTTCCCCTCCGAGGTCTTTACATCCATCTCCATCATTATCAGTATCCGAATTACTAGTCCAACCACTGACTCCATCAGGACAAGCATCATTCAAATCGTCTATTCCGTCATTATCGTCGTCGAAATCTTCATCTGAATCTCTACAACCATCTCCATCATTGTCTGTTGGATCTAAACTAGTCCATCCAGTTGCACCTGGAGGATTACAGGAGTCAACAAAGTCGGGAATAGAATCTCCATCATCGTCTAGGTCTTCTGTAGAGTCTTTACAACCATCTTGATCGTAATCAAAAGAAATCTCAGAGGTCCACCCTACTTCTCCAGTTGGGCAATCATCAACNTCATCCAGACGTTGGTCGTTATCATCATCTGGATCTTCTCCCTGGTCTTTGCATCCATCGCCATCATGATCACTCGATTGATTGCTGGTCCAATTCTTCCAAGAAGGATTGCTTGGACAAGAATCAGATAAGTCTAGTATCCCATCAGAATCATCGTCATCATCTTCCTCTGAGTCTTTACATCCATCTGAGTCGTAATCTGAAACTGGTGTAGAACTCCAATTATGAACAGTATTTTCAGAATTACAATCATCAAATAAGTCGTCGATTCCATCGCCATCATCGTCTTTATCTTCATCAGAGTCTTTGCATCCGTCTTGATCACGATCATTAGACCATATTGAACTGTCCCAATTTGTCGAAGGACCATCACAAGAATCATAGAAATTTTCTATTCCATCTCCATCTAAATCGTTATCACATGCATCACCATCGTTATCTTGATCTATATTTGATTGAGTTGGATTAGATGTGAGGTCACAATTATCATCTTTATCCGGAATATTATCGCTATCCGAATCAGGGTATGATGTCCATAGAATTGCACTTCCTCCTTCATATGACGGAATATTGTACTGCACTCCATCTACAACAGTATAACATGGTCCCTTCAAACAAGCATGAATAGAAGTTACAATTCTACCATCTGATAAAATTCCAACACCTGTTCCAATATCATTGTCTCCACCGCTACCAAAATCAGTAGCCCACGCCCATGAAGCAGACTGTATGTTGAAGCCAGCAAGATATCCTCCCATAAATCCATCAATTAATTCGATATTTCCAAATGATGCTGAGGAAAGGGGATGGCCATACGGTGCATCATATTGGCCGGCAATAATTATCATACCATTTTGTCCCATTCTCATATTTTGAGGAGTTTGATGTGATGGTGAATTGAACCCGTTTGGGCTATCAGAACGACGGACGTAATTCCAATCTCCATCAGTATCAATCTTGGCGATATAGGTATGAACACTAGTTCCATTGCCTACAATTTGTAAAGGTGAACCAGTAGTCAAACTATCGAATGTAGTNAGTCCAGAAATTCCTCCAGTGACGTAATAATTGCCATCATCTGCNACTAAGATGTCCATGCCAAAAGATGGTTCTCCATTCTGACTACCTGCTGCACTAGCTACCCAATTTACTGTATTCGTAGATGATAAATTCAGAACATAAGTTGCAGTTGGTCGACCTACAGGCATGATTTGTGTGGGTCCGAAAGTGCCTCCGGCATTATCTGAATATGACCCAACAACTAGAGCATTGTCATCAGAATCTACAGTTACAGCAGTTGCATTATCTCCATCAGTATGATCCTGACTTCCTATTGTTCTAACCCACTCAAAAAGCGAGGAAGTAGTGTTAATTAAAGCTACAAATCCATCATATCGTCCAGATGTGTTGTACGAGTCTCCTTCAAAAAATGCAGAGTCTCGGAAAAATCCTACTGCCCAAACATGTCCATCAGATCTAATTGCTAAGTCACTTACTGCATCATATCCATTAGCCCCATCTACTGCGACTCCCCATTCAAAAGTCCCCATAGGGGATACTTTAGCCACAAATCCGCCCCAATTTTGCCACCAACTACATCCACTAGTCATCGTGAAAGTAGATGCCCCACACATCCATCCTCCAACGTATATCCTTCCGGCATTATCAACATCAATAGTTCTAATTTCAGATGTTGGATTAGGGCTACCTTGAGGTGCTTCTATCTTCAANTCCCAGAGTGAATTACCTTGATCATCAAATTTAGCAATAAACCCTGTAGATCGCTCTTCGTGCCAGTTACTAGAGCCGATTGTTACGTTATTGTAAAAGGCNCCCACAGCATAAATATCATCATTNCTGTCTACTATTACATCTGTAATTTTCACCCAATTCTCATTATTTGGACCTCCTGGAGCGGCTGAATTTCTGGTCATTAAAATTGCCCAATCAGTTGTGTTACCTGAGGAAAAGAATGTAGTTTCTTCTTCTAATGGAATTACATGTGTATTTCCAGTGTTGAAAGCGTTTGAGAGAGGCATCCCAAGTAGCAGAAATACAAGCACTAATGCGACATGTTGCTTCCTCATATCCTCNACGAAAAGGTGTAGATAGATAGACCCATCCCATTNAGGAGCATCATTCAATTTGTGAAATATTTATTGTCACACAATTTCTTGCCATATTAAACCCTAANACAGAACCACTAATCCGTACTGTGCCACTTTTTTTCTCTAATGAACTTTGGAGTGAACTAATTTTTGAAGAGTCAATTGAAATGATGTAATTGGAACCATCTAATGCGGAGACTTCCACTTCCATAGGCTTGTTCGATGTACCTTCAGAACGGACTCGATTGATAGATACATCAAATTCTATTGGATTCCCTTTCATTGCTTCGATTATTCTGTTTTTCTCTGATGAAAATCTTGCTTCTGACAGTTTTGAAGAGATTGATTCACTATCTAGGGTTCCGATGTGTTCATTTTCAAGAGAGGATTNTTGATCAACGATTTCTTCCTGAACAATCTCTTCTTGTATAATTTCTTCTTCAACTTCTANTTCCTCGGGTATAGAAATTTGATTTTGTTCCATTGGTTCTTCTTTAATTTCTTCTGAAACAATTTTTGCTGCTGTTGTAATAANTTCTCCTTGAGTGCCTAGGATATCTGAAATAGATAATGATCCAGTTCTATCAGTATCCAAGACTTGGAAACCAAGAGCAATAGCAGCAGGAGGGATTACAGTACCAGGGGGTAGTGTAGTTGCTACAAAGTTACCAAATTCCTCTTGATTGATAGTTCCATCTNTATCTTTATCGATGAGTGAGAAAAGTTGGGTTAAATCATCGACAGGTAGGCTTTTCATCGTTTGAATAAATTGCATCATTGCTCCATCAAGGGCTTCTTTTGACTCCTCAGCAACAATATTTGCAGCTTTGTCAATTTTANCATTAATTTCGTTTTCTAGCATATCTAATCTAGAATTTAGACGATTATGTAATCCCNGTCNNATATTTTCAGGTANTGCACTACCNACTTTGNTTATGGTGTCGTTAGCAGTGCTTCTAAAATCTGAAACCTCTCCTTTCCCCGATCTAACCATCTGTTCAATGGTGTCTGCCATNGCGTCAACCTGTGATTCCCAAGGGCTGCTCATGGAGNNCGGAGAACGTNGTGGAATTTAATCCCGTGCAGGGATGATACTCATAAGAATGGCATTCTAATTACNTCTGCCTTGAGTCGTCTTTTCGGATTTGGAGCGATAATTACAATCTCACCTTCTTCTACATCATCCAGATATCCTATCCCGATTCCTATTCTACCTAGACTAGGACTGGGCCCTCCGCTGGTTATCCAACCGATAGGGGTCATTTGTTCATCGTTCTTGTAGACCGGAGATCCGGTTCTTGGAAAGGGTCCTTTATCCAAGACTTTTATCCCTCTCCACCTTGTTGAGCAATCGCCTCTATCAATCATCTTTTGTTTTCCTAAAAATTCATGCTNCAAATCTAAGCCAAATGGCACATTAGTTTCGATAGTTCCTCTGTTTAAAAATCCAGTCGGAAAGACATCTGGAGTATCTTCTGCCAACCCTTTCCAACAGAAATCTTGTCCAGATAATAAGTATCCTTTCTCCATTCGTAAGGTATCTCGAGCACCTAGTCCAACGGGTACAATTCCTGTATCATTTTGAGTGGAAAGAAGCCCTTCCCAAAGGGTTTCAGCATGATTGTTTGGGATAAAAATTTCAAAACCTCTTTCGCCAGTATAACCTGTACCTTGTATCCACCCTTCAATTCCTAATTTGTTCTCTTTAATTTCTTGCCATCTAAAGTGACCAACTACATTTTCTGAACCTAAAACTGCTTCACATATCCTAGGAGAAGAAGGTCCTTGAAGAGCCAAAATACTAGTATCTGGGGATAAATCTTCAATGATAATACTTCCATCTGAGGGCAGATTTTTATTCATCCACTTCCACATNACAGGAATCATTGATGCATTTGGGACTCCCAAAATNTCTGTTTCTGAAACGATTGCAAAAATCATATCGTCAATAATCTCGCCTTCCATATCAAGAAAATGTGTATATGCACATCTTCCTGGAGAAAATTTAGTCGCAAGTTGTGTTCCAATAGAGTCGAACCATTCTAGGACTCCATTTCCTTTGAATCTGAAAGACCCCATATGTGATACATCAAAGAGGCCAGCAGTAGTTCTAGTTGCATGATGTTCTTCAAGCATAGAAGAATACCAAATAGGTAATTCAAATCCATGAAAATCAACCATATTTCCATTCCAACGTACATGGGCAGGATACAGAGCGGTCCGAATTGGAGCATCCATGGGGTTTCCCTAGTTAGACGGGTCTTGATTCCTTCTAATCAATTTAGAAAAGAGTTGCAACAGTATCTGTATTNGTGAGGTAAAAGAGAAGTCCTGCACCAGCCATCATCATCATCCACGCGCCAATTAACTTAATCATCCCAGTGGCACGTCTGAGGAAGCCTATTGCTTGTTGTCTTCCATATCCTACCATGGACACTACAGCAATCATCAGAATTAGTAGCCCTACCATTAGTGATCCTAATCCGAATAAAACAGCATTTCCCCCTATTGTTGCTAGATATCCAATGAAAGGCAATACTGCTGCTGCTGTACAATCTATGCTAGCGGCAGCATATCCTATTCCATAGAGNTACATGTTTCTTCTTGGNGTAAATGTATCATCCATTTCTGTAGTTGAGAATCGATCTACTAAGCGNTGTACCCATGACATTAGATGACTTGTNCCTCCNGTTAACATGAAGAAACCTAGAACTAATAGTAGAGCNGCAATGAAAATNGCGATATCATGGATGATTCCAGATGTTGCAAAACTTTTCCCCATAATCCAAGCAATTGCCCCGATGAAAGCAAAGAACGTCCACATTCCTAAACCAGAAAGCCCACCTATTACAGCTGGACCTGGCATTCCTCCCTTTAATTTCCCAGATTGAATAAGTTCATCCTCTCTTGCTCCAAGAGTAAGGTAGTATGATATGAATCCTGGAAGAACTGGAAATGCACAAGGTGAAAAATATACTAGAATAGATAGCATTGCACCAAGGAAAATGATACCGATCATAGATTGATCAATTTCTTGAACTCCGTATGTTCGAAGTTCTTCCATTTCTGAGATACTTCCAATCATTGCTACTTCAATTGCTTCATCGAATGAACCCCACCCTTGAGCAGGAGTTGCTGATGATTCACTTGCAATAATGTATCCCTCTATATCTATGACCATCACAACGGGAATTACTCCTGTACCTCCGGGTGTGAATAATCGATTTGGGTCGGCTCTTTCTGTGCCGTTTACTATTGCTGCAGTAGTACTGCCCAGTCCAGTCGGGTAAAGTGGAACGGTATATTCTCCTCCTGATTGATTGAGATATTCTAGAGATTCACTGTAGTATGAACCATATCCAACTATTACTAATTCACGTTCTCCACTCAATTCGTGCCATTGATCCATTTTAGCTTCTATTCTTGCTTGAACTCCATGACAGTTGGAGCAATCGTGTGCCATCATATCCAAGATTATGACCTTACCTCGATGTTCGCTGAGTCGAAACCATCCGGTGTCATTAGTGATATTATCTTCTATTCCAGTACGATTCAATGTTTGAAATTCTAATTCATCAATTGGAATTGATTCTCCACTTTGTGCAAACATTGAGGATGAGATACCGAAAACAGAAAGCCCAGCATAAGCTATCATTGAGAATAAGATAATACTCATTCCTAAGGCTACATATGTCTCCTTTCGAGCAAATGTTCTGAAATCCATTCCGGTTTTGATCATTACTTTATCTAGAATAGAATTTTTGGGCAGGGGCTCTTCAATAAGGTCTCTAACCTTGTCCGCCATGTATGTTGGTAGAACATTTCGTCTATCAAATCAACCGATTAATGCTTACAAATAATATTCTATTTCTGAAGTATTTTCTCTATAGAATTTAGAAGACTAGATGCTCCTATTCTAAACCGGTCAGGCCCTAGAGAGGTAACTTGAGTGGCGTTTTCCATTGAATCTAAATGATTTTGAAGGTCTGATAGAGTCCTAATCCCACCTGAAATTTTTATTCCTACTCCACCGTGTTCTTGGGCTATTTCTGCTAAAATTTCCGCAACCAATGGGGTACATCCTCCTCTTCTTCCTGTACTAGATTTGATGAAGTCAGCACCACAATCTATTGCAATTCTTGCAGCATTTTCCATTTCTTCCAAATCTAAACAACTTGTTTCCAGAATTACTTTCACGGTTAATCCCTTACATTCATGAATTAATTGTTCTAATGTCAATCTTGCATCACCTGGGCGAAGATCCATCATTGCTTCAAAATCCATCACAATATCTATTTCGTCTGCTCCTCCTTCTACTGCAGTCTTTATGTCATCAATTCTCTGATTGATGTCTCCATTAGGATTTGGGAAGCAACCTGCGGCAGATGCTACGATGATTTGCGGATCTAGTGTTTCTTTCGCACGAGAGACTTCTGACGGTAAAACACATACAGCAGCAGGTTTCCATCTTGATGCCCGTTCTAAAAATTCCATAATCTGTTCATCATCTGCCTCGGCATCAAGAAGTGTGTAATCTAAGTGTTTGAGTGCGAATTCTGCTAGACTTTTTTCATCCATCAAATCACCTAAAATGACTTTCAACATCAATTTTCGGAATTTTCATGCCAAAATGTTTGAACCCCTCTATCATTCTTTTACAACCTTCAATCATTTCCTCTCTTGAGGTAACTCCCATCGAGCCAACTCTGAAGATTCTACCTTTGACATGATCTTGTCCGCCGATAATATGGGTATTTTTCTCAATTGCCATCCATCTTCTCCATTTCTCTCCCCACTCAGGTTCAGGATATAGGATTGCAGTGACTGTGTTTGATCGCTGTTTTTCATCCGCAAATAATTCAAAACCAATCTCTGTAAATAGGCTTCTAACTCCTTTTGCCAACATTTCACATCGTTCCCATCTGTTCTCAATTCCCTCCTCATCTTGCTCTCTTAATGCTGCTACCCATCCGGTACATAGGTTGATTGCAGGAGTCCAAGGGGTTTGATCGTCAGCCGCTTTCTTCAATGCTTGAACAAGGTCGAGATAATAGATGGGAAGAGTTTCGTTTTTCTCCCTATTTTCAATCATTTTTTGTACATAAGATTCAGATATTGCAACTGCTGAAATCCCTGAAGGGCCTGCAGTACATTTTTGTCCACCTACAACTACTGCTTCCGCGTTCCATGAATCTGGATGTACAGGTAATCCTCCTACTGATGTAATTCCATCCAAGATATATGATACTCCGTGTTTGTTTGCAATTTTTCCTATTTCTTCTGCATCTTGGGTAATACCTGACGAAGTCTCATTATGGCAGATTGCAATTGCATTGAATTGTTTTGATGAAAGCATTGTATCTATTTCATCAAGATCAAATTCTCGTCCCCATTCACCCTTTAGATGAGTAACTTGAGTAAAATTATTACAAATTTGTGCAACCCTTTCTCCAAATTTTCCGTTAGTCGGAACCAATACTTTGTCTTCAAAGTCAAACCGGTTGGCAATAATCATCTCCATCGCAGCAGTTCCTGATCCTGAAACAACTACAACTGAGTATCCATCCTCTCCTTCATGTGATTGTTGTCCTTTTTCTATTGTTGTTGGAGAGAGAGCGAATGAGTGTCTTAATCTTCCATGTAATTCTGCCATTACAACTTTGAATTCTGGACTTCGATGCGTCATTGTAGATTGCGCAAGTCCTTCCAATACAGCAGGTGTAAGCCATGTAGGCCCTGGTATAAACCAGCACGGGCCATCCCATTTATCTGCCATGGTACCCCTGTGATAGGAGAGGTTCATCAAGAAGTCGCATTAACTGGTACAATTTCATTGATTCATACGAGAATCTGAAAACGTCATCCTCTTCGCAGGCTCATGGTGGTTCGTGTTGGTCTATGCATGTTACAAGGTGCTCGCCATGCTCACGTTCAATCACTTCAACACGCCTCTGAGCAGAGTGGTATTGAGATTTTAATTCATGAATTAAGGACAGAATTACAATTTCAGAAATATCATTGTGATGTGTTCATATTACCAGGCGGTGAATCAACAACTATGAGAAAAACAGGAGGAGATATTGAATCTGGAGGAAGTGGATTGCTTCCTGCGCTTTTCTCTCATCTCAGGGAATTTAATTCCCCTGTTTTAGGGACTTGTGCTGGAGCTATACTATTATGTAACCCAGATGACGGAGGTGAGCCATTATTTTCCGCATCTATTGATCGTAATGCTTACGGTCGTCAAATGGATTCCTTTCAGGACGTAATTCACGTTAGTCTGTTTAATAGTCAGTTCCCAGGAGTTTTCATCAGAGCACCTCGTTTTAATCAATCTTCTATTCTTTGTGATTCAATAGCTTTTCATGAGGATGAAGTAGTGGGAATAAAGAATAATTCTCGTATGGCCCTTACTTTCCACCCTGAATTGACAAATGATTCACGATTCCATGAATGGCTACTTCAGCAAGCGTCGCATTCAAGCGAGTGACCATAGAGGCCCTGCTAGGTGATGACATGACAATGGACATTCGTCTTCCTAATGTTCCAGAACTCCATGAACTTCCTGAAGTGGGTGAAGCAGAAGGCTGTATCCAGTGCATGCAGGGAAGTAAATTGGTTTTATTTATCACTGGAAAATGTCATTGGGCGTGCGATTATTGTCCTCTATCAGATACTCGTCGAGAAAGTGCTTTCATGTATGCAAATGAAAGAAGATGTTCAAATTTCGAAGAAGTCATCGAGGAGGCTAAAGCTATGAGAGCCACAGGCGCGGGAATAACCGGCGGAGATCCTATTATGGATTTTGAACATACACTTGAAGGAATTCGATGTCTTAGGAATGAATTTGGTCCCGATTTTCATATGCATATGTATACATCGATTGCATTTCGATCTGAATGGGCAATTCAATTGAAAGAAGCAGGATTAGATGAGATAAGATTCCATCTACTTGATTTCAAACTCAAACCATATCTTGAGGTGATACGTGCATCATCTGATGCAGGAATATTTACTGGAGTCGAAGTTCCATGCCCTCCAGATATGGAGGGAGAGATGTTTCAGTTATTGGAGGATTTAAGAGATACTGGAATAGATTTCCTTAATCTCAATGAATTAGAAATCACATTGGGAAATCAGGAGAACATGGAAGTTAGAGGATTCAATCTTTCTGATGGGATAACTGCAGGAGCGGCAGGTTCCTCAGAATTAGCAGTTCGCCTAAAAAATAGAGTCAGAGCCGCAGCATCTTCATTCCCTGATCCGGAAGACGGAGAATTGAGAGATTCTTATGGATTTCATCTAAAATACTGTACTGCAGTGTACAAAGATGCAGGTCAATTACGTCGACGTTTCTTGAGAAGAGGTGAGGCAACAATTTCTCCTCATGAGACTTTAACCGATGACGGAACGCTACTTTTTGGAGCAATATATTGTTCTAACGAAGACGCCGAAGATTATATTGAAGAATTGATTGATGAATGTGGGGTTCCCTCAACATTCTTACATCACGATATCGAAAATAATCGAATTGAGATTCCTCTTCTATTGGCAGAAGAAATAGCGGGAGATGTGCATTCCCCAGTAGCTTTGGTCGAAGTACACCCTACTCATGAACGAATGGAGATGACTCTGGTATGGCTCAATGAGAATCGTCCCGCTGATTTTAGTAATGATGACGATTAATCCATAGAGGAATTGATGAAGGGGATGCGATTGGAATTAACATGGATGACCCTACTGATGAGGAAGAGGCCCAAGAATCAGTTTCGGAATCAGAGTCTGATGAACCACTAAGCCCAGAGCAGAGAATTGAGGAATTAGAGCAGGAATTAGAACTAGCAAAGAAAGATTTGCTGTATAGACAAGCAGAGGTTCAAAATGCATTGTCTCAAGTAGCTAAGACCAGATCCGAGGGAGTACGCTATGGGGCTACAGGACTAGCTCGTCGAATAGTCAGATCAGTGGAAAATATTGAGAGAGCATTAGAACATGTTGAAGAAGATGCACAAGATTCTCTTTCTACAGGTATACGACTTCTTTATTCTGAAATTATTAGTTCGTTAACAGCAGAAGGTGTTGTAAAAATTGATACTGTAGGCCAATTATTTGATCCTGCTAGGATGGAAGCAATTACTACAATTCCTCCCTCTGATGAATATCCATCTGGACATGTTGCATCAGAACTAGAATCCGGATGGATGCTTCGAGACAGAGTTCTAAAGGTAGCAAGGGTTGTAGTAACATCAGATGAAAATCAGTAGGAGTTCCGTGGTAGTCTATGGTGCAATTTTCCTCCTTCTTTATCCTTCGATTGTAGGAGTAATTCAGATTGCTAATATAGCCACCCAACCTGAATCGGATGAATTTCCTACCTCTTGTGATGATTCACCTTACAACTGTTCCCGCATCGCTCCCAATTCTCATCGTTCTACCGGTGAGAGTGAGTTGAGATTTTCTAATACCTCATTATTGTCAATATCAAATTCTATCGATTTATGGATATCGGAGAACTCACTTGCGAAAGAAGTATATCGAAATGAGGGGGTTAAAATGGAAGTTCACATTGTAGTGAAAACAAATTTATTGAGGTTTGCTGATGATTTGTTTCTCCATGTAGAATGTGACGGCGCAGACGCAGTTGTTTGGATTCATTCTGAATCTCGGCTTGGAGTTAGTGACGTAGGTACTAATGGGGAAAGAATTGAGGATATCAAAGACAAATTAACTCAAAACAGTGTTGTGGGAACATCTTGCTCCTAATCATCCAACTGGTTCTCCTCCCATTCCCATGAATGCCAATCGTTTGATTGCATCATTTTCTATCAACCAATCCACAACTACTTCTGGAATATTTTGATTCAGCACAGTCCTGACTCCTTGAATATCTGAAATTGTTGACATCATCTGGATAGTCGCCCTAACTCTCCACCCTTGCCAATCATTTCTATTCACTAAATCACTAGTAATTGTATTCCAACCTGCTGCAGCATACAGATCAGCAGTCCCATTGTCCGTGGTAAAAATAATTCCAGCAGGTCCGTGAAACTTTTCAGCATGGCGTACATAATTAGGGGGGTCACCTAAATCTGGAACATGTACAATTTCAGCATCTACGTGTCCTAACCATACTCTGATCATTTTCTCTCGTTCTTCTACATCCCAAGGATTATTCAGAGATGGTTCAATAGTTGATGAACCAATACAAATTCGTAGAGGTAAATCTAATCCGTTATCCTCAAGGTAAGACATTGCTTCGTTAATCAAAGCAGCATGTCCATTATGAAATGGTTGAAAACGTCCCAAAACTATCAACGCGGGCTTCATATTCATACCTCTGGCCATCCGTCATACAATATTCTGGCTAAGTTCCATTGACCTTGACCCCACCTTTGTGGTTCTAACCATTCTCTTCCAACTAAGGCTATCAAAGAATGATCTTTTCTTAATTGATAAGCCATTTCATGTAACTCATTAGCTGCTCTTTGATGAGCTTGCATTGTTGAAATTATCAATGGGTCCTTTGTTTCATCCATTGTTTCTCCCAATGCCTCTCTTCTTGCCATCCAGTCAAGAATAACGGATTCAACGTATGATGCCTTGTCAGTTAATCCTATCTTTTCTAGTGCTATTTTCCAGACCTCTTCCCTATACAATTCTTCGGCGTCGGATAGTTCTGAATCTAGTTGAGGTTCAACATACAATAGTACTCTTGCTTCCCAAGCAGCCCACTCTCCTGTACTGCACCATTGTGATAAAATGGATAATGGTTGACATGCATCTTCTATTCCTAGCATTTTTCGGTCGACTGCAATTTTTAGCTCTTCAATAATCATCCCATTGCCAACTTCTTTTCCCCATTTATCTGTCCATTGAAGAAAATCACCTTCTAAATCGGTAGTAAAGCTACGTTCCAGAAGAGGATTTAGTAATGGTCTAGTCTCTCTAAGTTTTTGATTTTCCATTCCGTCAGTCATTTCTGAGAATGTCATGCTAACTAATTTGTGCCACATGTCGACATCAACCAATCGAATCTGCAGGTCCGGCATGTCATCCTCTTTGGTCCGTTTGACTAGTTGGGCATGAAACCTCGCTCTAGGACGCGGGATTGAAGAGTAGTCGTTGAGAGCATAGCATGTTGATAGGGGGGACGAGAGGAAATGGCGACGATTCGTGAACAGATCGCATCGCTTGAAGAAGAGATTCTTAAGACCCAGAAGAATAAGGCCACTAATGCTCATATTGGTAAACTAAAAGCTAAGATTGCAGCACTAAAGGCGAAAGAAGAAAAGGCTGCGGCTCATTCTAAATCTAGTGGCGGAAGCGACGGTTTTGAGGTAAAGAAGTCAGGGGATGCCTCAGTTGCACTTGTTGGTTTTCCAAGTGTTGGTAAGTCGAGTTTGATTAGTCAACTAACTGGGGTTGATTCTGAGACCGGATCCTTTGCGTTTACAACCCTGACTTGTATTCCGGGATTATTGGAACATAATGGAGCGAAGATTCAGATCTTGGACCTTCCTGGATTGATTAAAGGTGCAGCAGATGGAAAAGGAAGAGGTAAAGAAATTCTCAACGTAATTCGCTCTTCTGATATGGTTTTGTATGTTGTTGACCCATTCCAAGATTCTCATTTCAATATCTTGGATGCTGAATTAAATCGTTCTGGAATGAGATTGAATGAATCGAAACCTCAGGTTTTCATTAATCGAACAGGTAGAGGGGGAATTGTAGTTCGTTCAACATGCGATCAACCAAATGTAGAATTTGAAGATGTCCAAGAAATTGTACGTTCGTATGGAATAGTTTCTGCAGAAGTGACCATGCGCAGTGTGTCAACACACGATCACATTGTCGATACACTTGCAGGAAATTGTGTTTATTCTAGTGCTGTCGTTGTAATCAACAAGGTTGATCTGGCCTCAGAACAAGATATGGCACGTGCTAGAGAAATGGTTCCTGAAAATTGGCCTATTTTACCTGTTTCTGCGAAAACGGGACAAGGTATAGAAGAAATGAAAGATTTCATTTTTGAACATTTAAAGTTCATGAGAGTATTTCTCAAACCTCAAGGTGAAGATGCAGATATGGTCGAGCCTCTAATCATTAAGGATACGAGCACCGTTCGTCATGTTTGTGAAAAATTACATCGAGATTTTGTCCGTAAATTTCGCTATGCTCGAGTTAAGGGGCCATCTGCTAAGTTTGATTGGCAACGAGTGGGGTTAGACCATTTATTGAAAGATGGGGATGTTTTATCCATAATTGTCCGTCGATGATTAAACTAAGTTTAGCGGTCATCGTTAAATGACCCTCCTTAGGTGCTCTGTACAGAGGCGTCACCATGTCACGCGTTGCTCCACGAGTTGGTTTCTTTGCGAGTGGCGTTTCAGTGTTGCTTATTCTTTCACTTCTCTTGAATTCGTGGTTAGGATTATTTCCTGCAGTAATTTCAGGTGTTGTGCCAATGAAATTCCATCTTCATTATTACATTGCTAATTTGTTAGGACTAGAATTTTCTGCTGCAGCATACTCTGAATCTGGAGTAATTACACTTCAAGAGAATGTACAATTGATTCTTCTTCCTATTTCACTAACTGCTGCTAGAGTAGGTCTTCGTAAAAGACCAGTTTTCGAAATGCCAAAAACAGCTAGTTTGTCAGAACAGGCAGAAGCAATGGAAGCCGGAACGGTTGCTAAGGTTGAGCAATTAAATCAGTCCAGCAGTATTAGGATTTTACTTTCTAGAGTAATTCTTCTTGGTGCATCATTACTATTCGTATTGAATAGTATGCTGGGTATCCTTCCGGGTTTCTTCTTTGACCAAGGTGGAATGAAAATCCATCCGATTTATGCTCTTTTTCGCCTCCTTGGAATGGACCCAAGTGGACCCACATGGTCCCAAGCATCTATGATTGGTACTCAAGAAATTATCATGATTTGGATAATGGTTTTCCTTACTCCAGTAGCATTCTCAATAAGGCCCAAACCTGCTAAATCTGAACAACCTCCATCTGAATTACCTCCTGTTGGTAGATCAAATGATAGAGTGATTAATCCCCTTGCCGCTGAAGTTATTGCGTCAGTTTTGGGAGAAGCACAGAGGGTTGATTCTGAAACAGTTGACTCCGCCCTCGGTGAGATGGATAAGTTAGTGGAGTTAGGGGTTACATCTTCTTCGTCAGGTATTATGGCAAACGTAGAAGAAAATGAGGATGCAGAAGAATCATCTGACCCAGAATTTGTGATAGAGGCCCCAAAAGAAGAAGCCAAATTACATCTGGATAAGGATGACGTTAATGCGATAGAAAAAGACATTCATGAGGAATTTATTCCAGATGCCTCAACGCTTTTGGGAATTGAATCTCCAAATGAAAATTCTTCTGAATCAACACTAGAAAATGAATCCTTACTGGGGGCTGAAGAGAAGTCTCCTACAGTCGAAGAAGAAGTGCAAGATGTTGAAATATCTCAAGACGAAGAAACCGAATCTTCCATCGAAGAACTTGAAGGGAAAGAAGTGGATATTTCACAAGACGAAGTTAGTGAATCTGAAATATTAGACCAAGAAATTGAAGACTCTTCTTCTCCAATTAAGGCTACTCCAAGTATTACAGGAGAGATGCCAGTCAGGCCAACTAGTCTTCCTGCTACCGCAGAATTAGATCCAAAGACTGGAAGATGGATGATTAATGGTGTTCCAGTAGGCCCTAAGGTAACTGCAACCGGCCTAGATTCTGATTCCGGAAATCTAAGGATAGGTGGGGACGACCCCCTTAAGCAGTCTAAGAAAAACGAGGATGTTTCTACTCCAAAGAGTCCGGAACGTAAAGGTGAGAAAAGAGGTCAGAAGATTGAGGCGCCTGAGCCTGAAGTATCTCCTCAAAGAAGAACTAAAGATGGGCAAAAAGAACACGAGCCACTTCCTGATATGCCTGAGATGACTGGAAGACCAAATGCTGAGAAACCTAAGGAAAGAAAAGATGATGTCGAACTTCCAGATATGCCAAAATTCTAATTTCGATACTAAATTATGCTGAAATAAGGAGGCAATTTTTTGATGCGCTCTAAGGAAGTAGAATCTTTTGAGATTTTACGCGTATTAGGCGAGCAAATCAGAGTTAGAATAGGTCTACTTGCATTTGTTGGTATTCTTTGTATTTCCATAGGGTACATACTCGCAGGAGAAGGCGTCCAATGGTTACTATCTTCATCATTTTTACCTGATGGTGCCAAGGTAGTTGTACTACATCCACTCGAAGTAGTTCTTCTGCGTTTGAGAATTGCGGGATATCTTGCGCTGACAGTAATTGTAATTGTTCTTTCTATCGATGTACTTCTACGCGGAAGAAGAGTTGACTCTTTACGGGAATCTGCATCAGATCTTTCTATTTCTATTCAACCTCATGTTGGAACTGCAATTGTTGTTTTTTTCTCGATGTTTGGATTATCTATTTTGGGAGTGTTCTATTCTTTTGAATTTGTAATACCGCTGTTGTTAGAATATCTTACTTCGGATGCTGCATCAGTAGGACTTACTACAACTTGGCAACTAGAGGCATGGGCTGGTTTCATTGTTTCTTTAACAGGAGCGAGTGTACTTGTTTTTCAAACTCCCTTGGTTATCCTAGCACTTCTAAGAAGAGAATTAGTAAGCAGAGAATCTATCTCTTCCAGACGTCGAGAAATCTGGTTTGTAACCGTTGCATTTTCTGCATTTGTTAGCCCCCCCGATCCATTATCCCTACTTTTGGTCGCTTTACCTGTAATCGTGCTAATGGAAGGCACTTTGATACTAGATTCACTGTTTTCTAATGATTAGTTCAAACGGTGAACGCTTTGAACCGACTGCCCTGCGGAGGTACATGGACATCACAATTGTACTAGGTAGCAAGTCGGACATGCCGGTAGCAGAAAAAGCAGCGAAAATACTCGATAGTTTCGAAGTTAAGTATCAAATTCGTATAGCTAGTGCCCATCGTTCTCCTGATTATCTTCACGGAATTGTAGATGTTGCTGAAGAAGATGGATGCATGGTGTATATCGGGATGGCTGGAGTGGCTGCTGCTCTTCCCGGTGTTCTTGCATCCATGACCTCTAAACCAGTTATTGGTGTACCAGTAGGGAGTAAAGTACCGTATGACAGTCTCTTGAGTATTGTTCAGATGCCTCCAGGAATGCCTGTAGCGACCGTTGGGGTTGATAGAGGGGATAACGCAGCGTTGCTCGCTTTACAGATTATTGGGGTTGCAAACGATTCAATAGCGGAAGCAATAGTCGCATACAGGGAAATGAGAACAAATGCAGTTATTGCCGATGATCAAGCCCTCCAAGAAGAACGTGGCGCTTAGGTGGTCCTATGGACACTCAGATGTTAATCGATGAGGCTGTAGAGGCCCTGACATCGAAGATCGATGATACTGCAATCATTGCATGCAGTGGAGGTATCGACAGTACAGTTGCTGCGGTTTTAGCGAATCGTGCGATTGGATCTATGCTACATTGCGTATATGTTGACACAGGATTCATGAGAAAGAATGAGACAGAAGAAGTATCAAAAATGCTCCATGAACAGGGTTTGAATCTTAAAGTGGTAGACGCTAGTGACAGATTCTTCAAGCATCTCGAAGGAGTAATTGATCCTGAAGAGAAAAGAAAAGTAATTGGTGAACAATTCATCAGAGTTTTTGAAGAAGAGCAAGATTTGATTGGTGCCAAGTATCTTGTTCAAGGAACAATCGCTCCAGACTGGATTGAGTCAGGAGGGGGCTCTCGTGATACAATCAAATCACATCACAATGTGGGAGGACTTCCAGAAGATGTTGATTTAGTAATTGTAGAACCGTTGAGAGAATTTTACAAAGACGAGGTGAGAGCGATAGCCCGCGTTTTGGACATTCCATCCTCTGAAAGACAGCCTTTCCCTGGACCTGGTCTTGCTGTTCGGGTTCTGGGAGAATTAACCCGAGAACGTGTTGAAACTTGTAGGGAAGCATGTCACATTGTCGAAGAAGATCTTCGTGCGGCTGCTGAAGAAGGCAAATGTGACATTCCTTGGCAATATTTCGCAGCCTTGTTACCTGTTCGGAGCGTGGGAGTACATGGGGATGTTCGAGTTCACGGAGAGACCATAGTTGTCAGAGCAGTTCACAGTTTAGACGGCATGTCTGCTCATTATGCTCCTATTCCTCATGAGGTACTGGCTGCTACCTCAACTCGTATAACCAATGCACTGAAGGGAAGTGTGAATCGAGTTGTTTACGATATTACCCACAAACCTCCTGGAACAATTGAGTGGGAATGATAATTGTATCCACCCGATTCCTTCATCAATGGAGGGGNNGTCGCTGGNCTGNTGCCGAGATAGCTTAGCTGGTGGAGCGGCGGACTGTTAATCCGCAGGTCGTGGGTTCGAATCCCTCTCTCGGCGCCATTCTTCTCTTGGGGATTTAATCTCTTGATAAACACAATAAGTGCGAATTATGTTTTGGATAAAACTACCATGTGAATCTAAATTGTGCTCAAATACGACGCAGTGTGTCGTTTTTACCCCTATGGTGAAAAACACCCCCTTTAGTACAGTACGACGATGGAAGGCCATGTATGGCATCACCATCCTAGCCACCCTATTGTCCATAGTACTGATCGGAGTCATTAATCCAGCAATTGGAATGATGATGATTGCTACTAGTGTATTTGGGACTCTTGTATTCTTCAGAGTTCAGAGTTTCAGCCACATCCCGAAAGTCGAAACTGTCCCACGAGTCCTCAATTTAAGACGAAAGAATCCTTACAGTGAATTTTTCACCNTATCGACATCGGAGAAGAGAGTATTTTCACGGAATAATCCCTACAGGGATGTAGTCACATACTAGGTGAATCAATGATTTCCCAAGTAAGACCCATCAGTCATGATGACATCAGCCGCCGAGTCGTCAGATCGAATAGCCTTTTGGAAGCAACTGAATGGACAATGATGATTGCGGTATGGGTAAAGAAAGGAGTCTTTCACTGAAAATTATTAACCCTTTTAGTGAAATTAATCTACGATTTGATTAATTTTAGTGAATATAAGCATTGTTTAATGTTAGTTAGAGTAAGGTACCCANTCATTACCATTCCACCACATTAACGTTCCATCATTCATTTTTCTCCAAGTGAATCCTGTGTCATCGGTCCATTCTTGAGATACTAACGACTGGACTTCAGGCTTAATCAATTCATTTTGATCAGAGTTCTCATTGTTAGACCAATTCTCAAGATATTCTCTTCTCTTTCCATCAATTCCAAAAATTTCTGATTGAACATTAAGCATACTCCTTTCGCTTGCAGATATAATCCCATCTTCCATTGCTATTGAATATAATTCTAGATATTTTAATTCATTTTGAGTATGAGCTTCTGGCATAAGGGAAGTAGAGATATTTGAAAACACTCGTATTATCGGCTTACGCAAAGCAATTAGCGGCACACCTACAATAAGTCCACCAATCAGTCCGCCGCCGGGAATTGCCGATTCCATCGATTCTGAAGCAACGAGTAAAGCAAGGCCCCCAAAACCCGCAAAACTAGTCGCAGTAAACCCCTTACGCAAGCGTTCATCGATGCCCATGACCTCGTGTTTGAGGATGGCATAAGTGAAAATAACGCCTTGAAAAAGTGTCGACAAGATATTCATGAGAAGAGCCACAGGCCCTCCAATGGCAAGGGCCACAACGCCAGTGTTATCTGAAGTATCGGGATTGAACAACGTCATATCAGGAGATGTGAGACCAAATGCAGCAGAAAGCGCAATCATGAGGAATAACCCCCCCAACATGAATCCTACTTTCACGAGAAAGCCTGTGCGTAGTGCTTTGATTTCATCAAGGTTGTATCCATTAGCATCGACACGGATTGGATTTCGAGCCAGACGAGCCATAAAAATCGCCACAAAAACCAGCGGCAAACTCGTGATAAGCACTATTGGTAGGGTGAGTTCACCAGTGCTGGTACTAACGTAGATAGCCGGGTATGTTGCGGAGAACGTTTCCGGGCATACTGGAGTATAACCTAGTTCGCTGCCGAAGACAGTGTTTCCAACACCTTGAGCCAAGGGTTCTGCGCAATAGATGTGAGCCATGTCACCAATTGCGCCATCGACCCCGTGTGTCAAAAGAGGGTACAAGATAATTAAAAAAGATATAACTGGGAGTATCCATACAATCTTCCACTCAAACACGCGTCGAATCCGTCTCGCCCACTCTTTTTCAATGAAAAAAGAAACCAAGGCGACCATCATCATCATTCTCGTGAGGCCGGTAATGCCTGCTAGAGGTCGCATCCAAATAACGGATTGAAGCCCGTCTAGAGAGAAAGGATAAATCCAATAAAAACCGAGCGTGAAGGCCATGAAAC
>NZTS01000022.1 GCA_002697105.1 Methanobacteriota archaeon
TTTCCAGTTATGTCAAAATGAACCTCTAATTCCATATCCACATCCCTTGCTTCCATGGGAAAAGCGGCTAAATCATAATGAGAAAGACCATGAGGTCTGGGTGCAGGTACAATTTCTGTTTCTTTCATACTAGCTATTGTCCTTGCTCCTGACGATATTTGATTTTTGATTCCAGCAATTTCAAACAATTTGTCTAGTGTTTCAGTATCCAGAATTACACCATTGGTTCCAGACATAATCGCTGCTTCGAGAATTGGTTGAATTGATTGTAAGGGTTCTAGTCGTTCTCTTGCTTCTCGGGTGACCATGAGGTTTAGGGACCACAAGTTTGTCTGCTTGACCTCCCAAGTCTCCTCACTCATGGAGTCAACGCTGCACAGAGGCGCTCAAAGAGGATTGCGCTTATTCTTCGGACCAGATATCTTCATCGTCCTTTTTCCTAAGTTCTTCTACGACTGTGGCTTCTGTATTTCCTTCTGCCCAAATTACTTCTCCGTACCAGGTATCTTCCATACCGGGGACACGTCCGAAAGCAGAAAGTGTAGCCTCCTTCAAAGTCAGTTGTTCAGGCACATCTTCATCTTCATCATTTTTGGTTCTTAGATCGAGTCGGTGAGTTCCAGTTTCCTTTGTTTCAAATACATTTAGAGCGGTTTCTAGAGCTAAACTCACGAAAAGTTGTTTATTCATTGATCTATCTCCACCCTGACTATTTGTTGATCGTACAAGGAAACGATTTTCCCAAAATGCACAAACATATGCAAGACCAACCGGTTTAGTTATCGTTCCACCGCCTGGGCCTGCGATTCCGGTGATAGAAATAGCTAGATTAGCACCTGATCGTTTGAGAGCTCCTTCTGCCATTGCTGCTGCAACATCCTTTGAAACTGCACCTGGGACAGAATCTCCTTCAAATTTTGATCTTTCTACTCCTAATTCGCTCATCTTAGATTCATTGGAATATGTGACCCAACCTTGCTTGAACCATTCACTGGATCCAGAGATATCTGTCAAAGTACTAGTCAACATTCCACCTGTACAAGATTCAGCTGTTGTAACCATCCATCCATTTTGCTTTAACTTTCTAGCAAGTCTGGAGGCCAAGGTCGCGTTACGCTCACCCATCAGTCCCATGGGGAAAGGCATCATTCAAGAGGATGACTATGAGAAAAATGGTGGGCCCGACCGGAATTGAACCGGTGATCTTCGCTTTGTAAGAGCGACGTCATAACCCCTAGACCACGGGCCCCACGCCTTCCACGAGTATCCTATTGTTGAAGTAGTTACTTATGGAGTAACTCTGCTTCTGTCTCTAGGAAATAGTACTACTTCTCGCACATTTCCAGCACCAGTAAGGACCATCAATAGTCTTGCAACACCTAGTCCCCATCCTGCATGTGGAGCGGCTCCAAATCGAAATCCGTCGGTATAGAAACTAAAATCCTCGGGATTTAATCCCATATCTCTAAGATTTTGTTCAAGAAAATCTACCCGATGTTCTCTTTGTCCGCCTGATGTCATCTCATCTCTTCCATAATTTAGATCGAATCCACGACTTAATTGTTCCCCAGTAACTCCTTTCTCATCTTTGTTGTGGTAGATGTAGAATGGTTTCATTTCCATTGGCCATCTTGGAATAAAGTGGAATCCAGGATGTTCTTCGGCTATTAGGTCAGCATCAGAAGCACTGATATCGTCTCCCCATTTGATTTCTCCACCTTTTGATTGGATAATTTCAATCGCATCATCATAACTGACTCTGGGGAAGGGAAGATCAGGTACAATTACGGCTATTGCTTCCATTTCTTGGGCAATTCTGTATTCGTTGATTATGTCAATTAGGTTTTGATCTCTTGCTGCAACCTGACTCCAAATATGGTGGATCATTCTTTCTTGAACACCCATCACATCTTCATCATCGGCCCAAGCCATTTCGATATCAAAGGAAATGAATTCGTTCAGATGCCGATATGTGTCATGTTCTTCAGCCCGAAATGCAGGTCCTATCTCAAATACTCGTTCTAATCCACCCAAAATAGCTAGTTGTTTGTACAGTTGAGGACTTTGAGATAAGAATGCAGGAGTCTCAAAATATTTCATTGCAAACAAATTCGTTCCACCTTCTGAGGCACTGGCAATAATCTTGGGTGTATTGATTTCTTGAAATCCTTCTTTGAGAAGATGTTCTCTCCCGTAGGATAAAACTTTACTTCTCAATTGGAACATTGCGTTGATATGACTTCTTCTTAAGTCAAGGTGACGGTTATCTAGCCGTGTATCTAATTCAACATGTACTTTGTCCGTAATTCCTACAGGAAGCGGGGTTTGAGCCTCCGATAAAATTTGAGCAGATGTAGCAAATATTTCGTATTCAGGAGGAGGTGAAGGTTCACCTTCTGGTACTTTAGGGGGTCTTTTTTCTGCGACATTCCCTGTAATTTGAACAGTGGATTCTCTTGAAATTGATTGGATGGAGAGGAATATTTCTTCATCTAGTGCGTCCTTTTTCAGGAATACTTGTAATCGCCCCGTACCATCTCTGAGAGTTAAGAAACAAACACCTCCTCTTCCTCTTGAAATCTCTGCATGTCCTGCAACAGTGACTTCTTGACCTACCAGATCAGATCCTGAAATTGCAATATCTCCAAGTGTATGTGTTCTGAATGCGGTAGGTAACCAATCTGTAGAGTCTCGTCCGACCATGAAGCAAAGGGGGAGGCTTAGGGACTTCAACCGCTCGGTCAGTTAAATTCGCCAATTATTAGGAAAATGGTAAATGTCTTTGGTTCCCGCCGACGTCTATGGATGGTCAGGATGCACTCATTCAACGCATGAATGAAATTGATTGGTTTCATTCCATCCCTCTAAAAGATGGAATTGTTACACCAGGACGTGACAATTCTATGTCCAAATTAAAACAAGTTTGTCTTCCAGAAGATCTTTCTGGAAAATCAGTTCTAGATATCGGGGCTTGGGATGGATTCTTTTCATTCCAGGCAGAAAGAAATGGTGCAGAGCGTGTTTTAGCTACCGATCATTATTCTTGGAGTGGACCAGGTTGGGGCAGTAATGAAGGATTCAAATTTGCTCATGAGGTACTTAACTCAAAAGTTGAAGAATTAGATATTGATGCAATGGATATTTCTCCAGAATCTGTGGGGGAATTTGATGTTGTTATGTTCTTAGGAGTTCTATACCACTTACAAGATCCAATGGCTGGATTACGAGTAGCGGCTAGTGTCTGCAAAGAATTACTAATTATTGAGACATTGATGGATGATTTACATCGTTGGAAACCGTCCATGGTTTACTTCCCTGCTGATTCTTATAACAAAGATTCAACAAACTATTGGGCTCCAAATGTTGCTGCTATGAAAGGGATGTTACACGATCTTGGATTTTCAAGAGTTGAAGTGGTATTTCCTAAGAATCGATTCATTAGATATGCTTTACCAGTTAGAATTCTATCTTCTATCAAGGGTTTGTTCGAGAAGAGGGGTTCATTACGACAAACGATTCATCAGGGAAGAATGTCCTTTCACGCCTATCGTTAATTTTTTTTCGGGTTATTTTTTTACAAGCATACGATTGAAATGCTATTGCTAGGTCGCGTGCTTCATGAGTGAGGGCGGATGGCTGTTTACTTCTGAATCGGTGGCTTCAGGTCATCCTGACAAATTATGTGATGCGATATCAGATTCTATACTTGACGCATGTTTATCTGTTGACCCTAATGCAAAGGTGGCAGTTGAAACTTTAGTTAAGGGAAGAGAAGACAAATCATTCATTGTACTTGGTGGTGAAGTTACTTTAGCCGAGGGTGTTGAAAATCCCGATTTCGTACAAGTTGCAAGAGATGCGGCTGCTAATATCGGTTATATCAGTCATGAAATTGGAATGGATGCTCGTTCAGAAGAGACTTGTGAAGTAGTCGAGTTAATTACTCGTCAATCTGCCCATATTAACCGAGGAGTAATTCAAGAAATTGACTCTCAGGGGGCTGGAGATCAAGGACTGATGTTTGGATATGCTTGTGATGAAACTGAATCATTTGAAGGTCACCAAGGACGTTGGATGCCGCTTGCTATCGCTTTAGCCCAGGCACTAACTCGTCAATACAGGAAATGTAGAGAAAACGGTACCATTGAATGGGCTCGACCTGATGCAAAATCTCAAGTGACTCTTTTACACGACAACAATGGCTCAATAGTTTGTGCAACAAATATTGTAATTGCCACTCAACATAAGGACATGCTTGATGATTTTAGTTCTGAAGAAGATGAACAGAATTGGATAAAGAATCAAATTATGGAACACGTGATTATTCCTGTAGTTCCTGCCTCTTTAATCACTGAAGATACTGAGATTGTGGTAAATGGTACAGGACGATTTGCGGACCCCGGAGGGCCTTACGCTGACGCAGGTCTTACAGGAAGAAAAATTATTGTTGATACGTACGGAGGAAGAGGAAGACACGGTGGAGGCGCATTTTCTGGGAAGGATCCGTCTAAAGTAGACCGTTCGGCAGCTTACGCTTCCAGATGGGCTGCTAAACATGTAGTTGCTTCAGGACTTTCCCGAGAATGTGAAATTCAATTAGCCTATGCAATCGGAGTAGCTAAGCCGGTTAGTGTTCGAGTTGACACTTTCGGTACAGGTTTGATACCCGACGAACAGATTTCATCTCTTGTAAGTGATAATTTTGATTTCCGTCCGGGGCATATCATTCATAATCTACGATTAAAATCTCCAATTTATTCAGCAACTGCTTCAGGAGGACACTTTGGTAGAGTGCCAAAAGACCCTTCTCAGTTCACTTGGGAAAGGTTAGATGAGAATATTATCGCTACATTCGCTGCACAATTGTGAATCATACTCGCATTTCTTATTTTTCGCGAGGGCTTCATAGCGAAGGTAACGGTCCAGCGGGTAATGCGTCGCGGTTCAGTAGTAGCCTGTGTCCTTTTTTTGTTGGCTTCTTGTGGCCCACTGGTCGGCATTGTATCGGCAGATTCGTCGGTTCTGTTAGATCTTGATCGCGATCTAGTTGTTTTAACCCCTGGTCAATCAACTAATGTTACTTTAACAGTTGAAAATAATGATACTTCTATCCATGATTTTTCAGTTTCATTAGGTAGTTCTTCTGCTGGCTCTGAATGGGTGGTTAATTTAACTCAAACTACAATCAATCAAGTCTTCCCTTATGCTAGCGATTCCATTGAAATTATAATTTCATTGAATGGGAATCCGTCATCCTCTTCATCAGGGACACAATGGATTTTAGTTAATCGAAGTGGGGCATCATCTAGTATCGAGATTCACCTTTCTGTAGGTGCTATGTATCTACCAGACATTGATGCAACTGGAATAGGAAATAATGGCTTAGTCCATTCTGAAGTAAATTCTACAATTAACCTGCCAATTGAAATTTCTAATTTTGGTTCAGTTCAAGATACAATATTGCTAAGTGTTGGTTCAGAACCAGACCTAGCAGCCTTTTGGGCTAATCAATCAAGTGGAAATAGTTCGAATAATTCTGGTAATAATAACAGTGGCGGGGATAACAATGATGGAAACAACTCTAGTGGAAACAACTCTGGTGGAAGTAATACAACTACAATCAATAATTTACTGATGTATGGTAACAGTTACACTTCTCAAAATTCATTACACACAATTCTTGAAGATCTAGGGGTCAATGATGCTGAAGCATTGACTGGAGGGGGAATGCGATTCGATGATCATTGGAACAATGTGAATTCATCCGGACATTCTTGGAATAGTACTCTCCGTAATCCGAATTTGAATTGGGATTATGTCATTCTACAAGATCAGAGCCAAGTTCCCGGATTCAATAGGTCTACAACCTCTTGGATTGAAGATAAAGACGCGGCTATATTGTTGGCAAATGAAATTGAATCTGAATCTTCTGAATCAGTTTTACTGATGACTTGGGGGAGGAGAAATGGAGATGTAACTAATCCTACAATCTATTCCAACTTCACAATGATGCAAGATAGGCTTGAAGACGGTTATATCGATTTCCGAGATAACATGACTGTCCAAGGTCGTGATGTATGGATTGCCCCGGTTGGCTTAGCCTTCAAACACATTCACGATTCTATACAGAATTCTGGTTCAAATCCCATTTCCTCTACTTCAACTTTCTATGGGCTATATTCTGCAGACGGCAGTCATCCATCCTTGTCAGGAAGTTATTTGGCAGCATGTGTGATTTATGCTACATTGACCGGAGAAACTCCTGTAGGTTCAAATGATTCAGTTTCCCTTTCTAATTCATTGAAACTTGAATTACAGCAAGCTGCAGCAGCTACCGTATTCAATGAAACAAGTCATCTATCATATCCTTGGGAGAATTCGTCATCAAGTGGGACTTCTATTCCTCGAACAGTCCCTAGTCAGGGTCTTGATGCATCTAGTTGGTCAGTAACCTGGGAAGATCCAGTGGTTAGAAACTTATCTTCAGGGTCATCAACTTTCGTCAATCTAAGTATTGAGATACCTAATAATGCTGCACCAGGTCCTTATGGATTCAGGCTTTATGCTGCTAGTGCGTTAGGAAATAATAGTATTAGTACAGTAATGGTAGTAGATGTAAATGGAACTCATTTGTATGAATCTAATTTCTTAACTGATAGTACATGGATCCCGGGGAGTTCAGGAAACCTCACTCTTACTCTTACCGATGTTGGTACTGATGGTATTTCTCCCTCCATTGTCCCAGGAAGCATATCTAGTACCGGTGCTTGTTTGGTAGATAGTGTGGAATCTATCGATACATCTGCATCAGCGTCTTGGTTATTTGAAATGGACATACTCTCATCAGCACATCAAGGAGATATTTGTCATCTTTCTCTAAGTATTCATGAGGCTGAAAGTGACATTACGACTGTGTTAACACATTCCTTTGTAATTGGAGAGCATCTTTCTGTATCGATTGAAATGCCTTCTGCAATTACGATTATTGAACCCGGTGAATCATCAACAGTTGACGTAATGTTGTCAAATACTGGGACAGAAGATCTTACTGTTTCAGCATCCTCCTCCATTGTTGATGGATTATTGATATCTATTCAAGATACTGAAGTTAAACGAGGTTCAACAGAAATCATGATTATTTCAATTTCTGCAGATTCGGATATCGCTGTCGTAGGTCTCGCATCATTGAATCTCACATTCTCTCTAAATTTGACAGGAGTCGAGGTATCTATCAATGGAAATGAAACAAATAATGGTCATGTTGATTTGGACATATCTCCTTGGAGCTCCTTACGAATTGTATCTCCCCAGACTAATGGCATTACAATTGAACCCGGTTCTACTACCTCCTTTTCATTTGACGTAGAAAATCAAGGTACAGAATCAGTCGATGCATCTTTGATCTGGACTTCAGTTCCAGCAGGCGTAAGTGTGAGTACTCTAGATGGTTCTATCTCTCTTTCAATCGGTGAGATGACAACTATTACTGTTTTATTTGAATCAGAACAATCAGCAGTTGCCACAAATTCCCCAGTGAATTTTGAATTAGTTTCGACAATCGATGGTGAGACTTTTGATTCAATCAATACCTCAATTTCTGTTACTCCCAGAGGGATTCCATCTTTGAGTTCTGGTTCAACACAATTGTCGATATTATCTTCCCTGTGGAGTACTGTTGATTTTACTATTGCAAATACCGGAAACTCCGCCGGAGTTTTTGAGATTGTAGTTACTGAAAGCCCATCAGGAGTTCAGATAGTACTTTCAGAAAGTGCTTTTTCTCTTGATTCAGGATCTACTACCTCCTTTGAAGTTCAAGTCAAGGGAGATGGAATTGGAATTTTGTCTCTGATGGCTTCTTCCACCACTGGGCCTAGTTTCAATTCTACTGAATCTCTTGAGATTGTTCAAGGTTCATTGGCTCCTCAAGTTACTCTCTCTCCGTCTGTTGTAGATTTACAACATGAAGAAACAATCACATTCTCAGGTTATATCTTCAACCCAACAGATAGTTCTGGAGAATATGCGTTAGAGGTATTGAGTAGTTTAGATTGTGCTTTAGCAGCCAGTAGTATAACAGTACCTTCCGGTTCTTCGATTGAAGTCTTGATATCTTGTGATTCGACCACATCCAATCTTGCAGGGGCGCATCAAGTAACATTAGTCGCACGCCCAGTAGATTTACCTTCAGTATCTTCTTCTTCGTCTTCAGATGTCACTCTCATTGAATCGATAGGAGTTAATGGTGCAATTCTTTTAGACATTGAATTAGTCGAAGATGGCGGATTAATCATCGACAAAGATGGAAGTTTGACAATGGTGATTCGCGTAGAAAATACTGGCAATTCTCACAAAAAAGGCATCTTAATCTTATCAGGTCAAGGATTGAATTCAGGGNTCGTCAAAACTTGGAATGTTCAGCCTACAGGTTCTGCTCTCCCATCATATGACATTGCTCCTGGCGAAGCGGTCACTATGTCTCTGACGTTAAATAACAATGGATTAGAATCGGGACTATATGACTTAACAATCACTGCTTCAGAGGATGACGGTGCTGGAATAGTATCACTTGCCCCGATTCAAATATTTGTCCAAGAAGACCCAGTACCTCCTTCTGGAATCTCATTCCCTACTGGACATAGTATCAACAATTCGACTAGCCTCTCCTTGATGTCTGGTGGATATGTGTTTGCACTGTTAGCAGTGTTGGCTCTTCGATGGTCTATGAGGCGTTCTAAAGCCTCAATCGAGGCAATTCAATTAGCAGCAATTGAAGCAGCTGAAGTTGAAGAACCTGAACCTGAGGATGAAGAAGAGCCTCTTGCAGAGGGAGAAGTTCGAGCAGGTTCTGATGGTTCAGCAATTTGTCCGTTTTGTTCAACTAGGTCTAAGTTACCGAAAGACAAAACTCCTCCTTTCAGATTCCGCTGTCCATCTTGTTCGGAGATAGTTAGAGTAGTAGAATAATTACTCTTCTTCTTCAAGCGGAGCTTTGACTGCTATCACTAGAAATGCTGTGTGTCCTATCGGAGTATTACCTGGTCTAACGCCTCCTCTTTTCGTCAGAGTCCATCTTCTCTCCATCAATTCTCCGCCCCATTCAACAATCAATCCTGATTCTTCCAATGATGCCCAAGATTTCGCCATTTGATTAGGAGATGGACAATAACATGCAATTCTGCCACCAAGTCGAAGCATTTCACTCATTTCTGGAATTGCAGTCCATGGTTCAGGCATATCTAATATCACCGCATCTAATTCGTCTACTAATGCAGATATTTCAGGTGATGAACCCACAACATCTCGTTGTAATAATGTCCAAGTAGGCATCCCTGGAAATACATCTGCACATCGATACATATTTTCAGCACCCACTGATGCATGTTCTTCTCTTCGTTCGATTGAAATCAAAGTTCCTCCAGGTCCTAGACTTCTAGCAATATGCATTGCAAGTCCACCAGAACCGAATCCGGCTTCTAGGACACGATCGTTTTGCCCAATCCCCATCCATGCAATCATGAACCCTGCATCTTTTGGAGTGATTACCTGGGCTCTTCGTTTCATCGCAGATCTAAGTTCATGTAAACCAGGAGACATGCGAGTAAATGATTTAGTTCCAATTTTGATAGAATCGCCGATTTTCAAGTCCCCAATCTCTCTATCTGGGTCGATTCTCCCTACACCTCGAATTCGTCTTTCACCTCCGGATCGAGAGAAGGCATAAACACGTCCTCCTGTCTCCCTCAGAACGATAAGTTCCTGATCAGCCATATTGGGGGCTAATGATGTCTACATATCAAACCTAATGAGAATCTGAAAGTCATGCTCTCGAACTTTATCGACCAACTCTTATACGCTTCTACATGTTCGTACTATCATGCTTTACCGTATGGTATGCTCAACCGCCCTAACGCTCCTAATCGTTCTCATGTCAATGGGGAGTTTTGTAGATCCGCTTTCTGAACCCGAAGAACTCACCCCTCTTGCCGAGGAGCCTACCGTTCTCGATGCACCTAGTCCTGGCCATGTGGTGTTAGCCGAATACATTGGAGGACAAAATTGTCCGCCCTGCTACAGCTATGCTAGTCCTGATTTGAAATCATTGAAGAATGCTAATTCAGATGAATTTGTNTACATCAGTTACATGCCTGCAAGTTATGGGAATATTTACACTGCGCAAGCAGGTAATGTAGCGCCTATGAATCGAATTAGTCACCTCTCCTCAGATGGTGCAAATAGTGCTCCTCAAGCCTATTTCGGCGATTGTGCGAAGAGCAACTCAGCCTGTATGATGAGTGGTGCTCTGGGTAACGGTAAGACCTATGATGACTTTTTCTCGGGAGTTAATGGGAAATCAAACAACATGGATTCTACTGTTAATTCTTACAGCATGGTTATTTCTCAAACTCAGAGTGGTACTGATGCAACAATTACAGTAGAAGCCTCATACAATGGAGGAGGAACATCGGACGTACGTGTGATTGCTGCTGTTACTGAAGATACTTGTAATTCATATCCTTATGCTGATGGTTCTAAATCAGGACATTGTTGGAAGAAATGGTTAGTAGACAGCACTAACAGNGGCCCGATTTCTATGACGCTCTCAAGTACTCCTACTAGTTATTCTTGGACAGTACCTGTTTCCANTGTAAANGGAGGAATGTCAAACATGTTATCAATAGCTTGGCTACAAGACGATTGGAGTACAGGCACCACACGGCACAACGTACTTTCTGCTACTGATTCTTCTATGCTACCTCCGATTGATGTTGCAATAGATTCCTTCACAGCAGAGAGTAGTGATGGATATTCAGGAATAATAGCTGGCGATTTAGTTGATCTCACACTTTCCATCAAGAATATTGGTGCAGATGTTTATGCAGATGGTGGCACAATTGAAATTTTTAAGGTTGATGGAATGACCGAAACCTCATTAGGTTCTACTTCAGTGAATACATTAGCAGTCGGTGGTACTCAATCCTACTCTACAACTTGGGATTCATCTGGAGAAACTATTGAGAACAACGGTGATTCTAGATTCCGTGCTAGAATTACTGTCGTAGATTCAATTGGAAGCAACAATGTGGTGGATTCAACCGTCAATCATGATGCAACTCCTACCTCTGTGCGTCCTGTTCCTGATGGTTCGAGTACAACCATTCCCAGAGGTGGAAGTTTAGGTTTTGATATGACTGCTTTACCTAATGATTCAGTAGATACTCTCGAAACCATGACCCCTGAACTAGAGGTAAAACATTCAACTGAAAATTCATGGGATTCATCTTGGGTAACTATTCCTGTAAATACAGTCGGACAAGGTACAAATGAACGATACGTTGCTACTGTTGTCCCTCCTGTTAGTGCAGGAAGTGGAGATTATGATATCCGAAGTCGTTGGACTGATTCTAGAGGTCAGATTTCTGATTGGTTGGAAACTAAAGACGCATTTACATTGTTGAATGGATTACCTACAGTCCTATCTCCAACAGATCAAGGATATTCTGGAGTCCCTACTGTGAAGGTAGACACTCTTGAAACCGTATCCATGGTTGGATTGATTGCTGATGCTGAAACACCCCTTAATCAACTGACTGTAACTAGTAATTCACCTAATTTTGTTTCTTGGGATGCTTCTGCTATGACTATGGATGTTCAGTTTTCAAATGTTGATCGTGATGCTCAAGGAAATATTAGAAATCAAGGTATTCAAGTTACATTGTCTGATGGAGAAGATCAGAATGACGGCACAGTTTTCTTTTCTGTAATTCCTAACGGTGCTCCTAGTTGGTCACCTATTCCTACTCAAACGATTAGTGAAGGTGGTTCTGTCGCTGTAGCATTGACGCAATATCTCTCAGACACTGACAATAATGGGGCAGATGTTTCTGAGGCAGAATTAGCGGCTTTGGATATCCATATTGTAAGTGTTACACCTGAGAATATTGTTGATGTGGTACTCACAGGTCAAACGATTAACATTGATACCTTAGATGACGATGTGATTGGAACAATAGAAATCGTTTTGAGAGCAAGTGATGAATCACAATCGACAGATTCTACATTGACAGTAATTGTTCAAAATATCAATGATGCACCACGATTTGATATGTCTGCTTTAGAAAATCTCCGCTTAAAGGTTGGAGAGACGTTCACATTGGATACTTCCCTATATTCTTCAGATGTTGATGATGATGATTCCAATATTTTTGCTCAAGTTACTAGTTCTGAACCCGGTGCAGTCACTCCCATTGCTATTGGTGTTTACACTATGTCATGGCAAACAGAAGGCCCTCAATTAGTGCAGCTTAGCTTATCTGACCCTAACGGAGCTGTCGGACAATTCTCTTTCACCGTAAATGTAATCGGAGATATCTTGTTGACTTGGGATGAAGGTAACGGTGGAGAATTGTCATTGACATATGATACCGTTGATTTCGAAACATCTCCTAAGATGACAGTGTCTTACATGGGTGATGAAACATTCTCCAACACCGAAGTAACTTGGCAGATATGTAACACCATAACCGGAACCTGCCATTCTCTTGGAACAGTTGAAGAATTTGGAGTAGAATTTGACGTGGTTTCAGTTTATCCTGAAGGACTTAGAATGGGTGACGAAATTAAGGTAGACGTAATTGCTACGGACACCTCTGATTTTGACTACAAGAGCGTCAAATCATTCAGTTTGATGGCTTCTGAACCTGTAATCATTGATTCGGATGGAGATGGTGTCCCAGATTCTGAAGACGCATTCCCAGAAGATCCAGATGAAACATTAGATACAGATGGAGATGGAGTAGGAGATAATGCCGATGCATTCCCAGAGGATGCTTCCAAGTCTGAAGAAGCAAGTGGTCTTTCTTCTGCTGGAGATTCATTAATCATGATTCTTGGAGTTGTTGGATTATTCCTTGTTGCAGCAGTTGGACTTGGCCTCCTCTTTGTGGCTAGGAAGAATAGAGCCCCAGAAGCTGTGGACTGGTCTAAGACAATTCCAGCAGCTGATCATTCTGCAAATTCAATGTATGGTGGGGCAGAACATCTCTTCCAACAGCCAGTAGTTCAAGCTCCTCCTGTTCAACAAGGTCCACCATTACCAGTCGGTGGACTACCTCCAGGTTGGACAATGGAACAGTGGGCATACTATGGTCAACAGTATCTTGATAACGGCGGAAAACTTTGAGTTTTTACTTGGAAATTGTATATTTTTCTATTACGCACCTTCAAGAATGAGGTCCATCCATCTATGACTACCGGGGGGACATTATGTCGGACTCTAACATTGATTCATCAGAAACTGAAGAACTATCTGATGAGATTGATTCACCCGATGAAGAAAACAGTTCAGATACTACTAACTGGGCAGATTCTGGTAATTCAGGTTCTGAGATATGTACTATACCTGTAGAAGATTGGGTCGAAAATCTGTCTGTAGGCCCCAATTCCTTTGAATCTACTGAAGATGTNCCATTACCCAGTCGTCTNGTTGATCAAGTTATTGGTCANGATGCAGCATCGATTGTAGTCAGAAAGGCTGCGGAACAGAGACGTCATGTGATTTTGATGGGAGATCCTGGTACAGGTAAATCTATGCTCGCCAGATCAATGACTGAATTTCTTCCCAAAGAACAGATGGAAGATATCCTAGTTTATCGTAATCCAGAAGATGAGAATGAACCGAAGGTTCGTACAGTTCCCGCAGGAAGGGGAGATAGGATAATCAAAGAACGAAAGGCAGCCATTCGGCAACAGAGAGAAAGAACAAACAAGACATTGTTATTCATTCTAATTTTTGTTGGTGCAGCATTAGTAGCAGCGACTATCTCCACAGGAGATATTCTTACACTACTATTCGGAGGATTTATCCTAGCTTTTGGATACTTCTTCCTTCGTTCTCGTCTATCTGCAGCTGATGAAAATAACATCCCTAAATTATTGGTAAAACATGAGCGAGGAGACGATGTCCCGTTTGTAGATGCTACCGGGGCTCTTGCAGGTGCACTTCTAGGAGATGTTCGCCACGACCCATTTCAGTCTGGTGCTGATTTAGCTACACCTGCTCACGAAAGGGTTGAACCTGGTTCAATTCATCGTGCACATTATGGTGTTTTGTATATTGATGAGATCAATATGCTAAGGATGGAAGAACAGCAAGCTTTGCTTACTGCAATGCAGGAAAAGGCTCTACCTATTTCGGGAAGAAGTGAAAGAAGCAGTGGTGCATTGACAAAAACTGAACCTGTCCCCTCTGATTTCATTTTAGTTGCAGCCGGAAATCTAGATTCGATGGAAAGAATGCATCCAGCGCTAAGAAGCAGGATTCGAGGATATGGTTACGAAGTTTATGTGAACACAACTATGGATGATACAGATGCTAATCGTAGGCGTCTTATTCGATTCATCGCTCAGGAAGTAAAGAATGAGATGAAAAAGAAATCTGGTAAACCAATTCCTCACTTCAACAGGGCAGCTGTTGGTTTAGTCCTGAAAGAAGCACAAAGAAGAGCAGGAAGACGTGGAAAACTGACTCTTCGTTTGAGGGAATTGGGCGGCCTCGTACGAGTTGCAGGAGATTTAGCGGCAGAAGAAGATGCACCGCTTGTAACTCCTGACCACATCACTCGTGCCAGAATAATTGCTAAACCTCTTGAGCAACAAATTGCTGACCGTTATATCGAAAGACAGAATGAATATGCAATGTTAGTCAACAGTGGCGCTCGAGTAGGTAGAGTAAACGGATTAGCAGTTCTTGGGGCTGATTCAGGATTATCTGATTTTTCAGGTATTGTATTACCTGTAGAGGCT
>NZTS01000023.1 GCA_002697105.1 Methanobacteriota archaeon
GTAGAAGTATTACGACAAAAACATGGGCATGAGTCTGTGATAGCAACGGATATTCGAAAAGCAGAAGGGTGTCAAATTCTTGATGTCATGAATAAAAGAGAAGTTCATAAATTGGTAAACGAACAAGAAATTACTGAAATCTATCATTTAGCAGCATTACTATCTGCTACTGGAGAAAAAAATCCGGAATTATGTTGGGATATCAATGTAATTGGACTAGAAAATGTGATTACTGCTGCAAAAGAAACCAATGCAAGATTGTTTTCTCCCTCATCTATTGCTGTTTTTGGTCCAGATTGTCCAAATATTGCCCCCCAAATAACACCACTAAATCCCTCAACAGTTTACGGAAGAACAAAGGTAGTTGGAGAACAATTAGCAATAACTTCTGGTATTGATATGAGAGGGATTCGATATCCTGGTCTAATTTCATACAAAGCGCCCGCTGGCGGGGGAACAACAGATTATGCAGTAGAAATTTTTCATCATGCTCTAGAGAATGGACATTACCAATGTTTTGTTCGTGAAGATACAAAATTACCAATGATGTATATGGATGATGCTATTCGTGCCACAGTAGAGTTGATGGATTACCCCTTAGAGAAGTTAAGTGAATCAAGAGGAGGATACAATATCTCTGGATGTTCGTTTACAGTTGGAGAATTGGTAAATAGTATTCAACGACACTTACCTGATTTTATTTGTACATATAATCCAGATATTAGACAAACATATGCAGATTCTTGGCCTGATGAAATTGAAGATGACATTGCAAGGAAAGAATGGGGATGGAGTCCGAGGTTCGATCTAGATATGATAGTAGATGAAATGATTACTAATTTAGCAAATTAATCATCATCTTGATTTAATTCTGATTGCCAATCAGGAGTTTGAGGGTCTTGTTTTGCCCACAATATATCACCAATCCGAAGTACAGAAATCGCTGATTCTGTAGCTCCAACAAGAGCTTGACGTGTTGTTCGAACTGGCTCTAAAATTCCTCGTTCATACATGTCATAGATGCTTCTATCTGTAACATCAAGGCCCAACCAATCATTATCATTTGATGCTTGAGCAGCAGTAATCTCTAGAATTCTATCTAACCCATCTAATCCAGCATTTTCAGACAATGCGCGAGGGATACATTCCATAGCCGCTGCATATGCCTCAATCGCTAATTGTTCACGACCTGGGACAGTAGTGGAGAATGATCTCAACCTTCGAGCAAGAGCGATTTGAATTGCACCTCCTCCCGGAAGAATTGATGAATCTTGTACAAGTCCACAAGCAACCCCGATTGCATCATCAAATGCTCTCATTGTTTCTTCCAGAATAGATTGAGTAGAACCTCTAATTATCACAGTTTGACCTGAACCTACAGAACCATGAATTCGAACATGATCGATTGACTCCCAACTCTCTTCTTTGATTGATTCAAAATCCCCTAAACAATCTGAATCTATTGCTCTAGTATCTCGAATAATACTAGCTCCGCACGCTCTTGCAATTAATTCTAAATCATCTCTTTCAACTCTTCGATAAGTTACTATTCCCGCCTTGCGAAGCATAGGAATTGCATCATCATTGACTCCATCTCGTACAATTAACAAATTAGTTCCTACATCCGCTATTGTTTGTACTCTATCTTGTAATTCCTTCTTTTGACGTTCAATAAATCGTGCCAACATTCCAGGTTCTGTTATTCGAATAGATGCATCAAGAGACAGTTCTTTAGGATCTAAACCCCCATCCAAAATTAATACCTTTCCTGCTGCCAATTTATCAGACGTCTGGGAGTCAAGACGAGTTTTTCGCATTATAATTCCATCAATTCTTTCTGAATCAGAAACTCGTCCACCTCGAATAGTAATTCTCTTGATATCATTAGGATCAATTGATTCACGATTTGAACGCTTGTACGCTATTTTCGCAGCTTCAACTGCTAATTGAGAAAGACTAGTTCGTGTATCTTCGCTTATTTTTCCTGCCAAACTTGTTTCTACCACTCGAATGAGGTCATCCTCATCGGATGTCCTAGAAATAGATTCAATTTCTGATAGAGCATAATCTAAAGACATTCTATATCCTTTTGTTAGTACAGATGGATGAATCCCTCTATCGATCCAATCTAACGCATTCAACAACAATTCTGCAGTCAATACGATAGCACTTGTAGTTCCGTCATGAGCCTCCGTATCTTGGGTAGTAGATGTGTCTATCAGCATCCTTGCAGTAGGGTGTTCAACCTTTGCAGCTTCCAAAACCGTAACTCCATCATTGGTTACTTGAACATCACCCACATCAGAAATCAACATTTTATCTAAGCCATGAGGGCCTAATGTAGACCTAACCGCATTAGCCAGTGCGAGGGCTGCTTTGACATTATTACGAAATGCAGTGTTTCCTTGCTCTCGCTCAGTATCCTGAAGGATTCTCTCATGCTCCCTACTAGCCATGGACAGACAAGCGACTCGGATGTTCCACTTGAACCCAATGTGCTAACTTGATTTGAGAAATTACACATTTTTACGAATATTGATATATGGTAGGTACTATCGCACATTACAACCCGAGGTTGTATAGTGGTGATTTTGTGAGCGAAGATTGGGAAGAGGGTTTGATTGATCAACTACTTTCTATGTTCAATCAACTTGGAATGGAGATGACAAGAGACCAATTAATGGGTCTAATCAATCAAATTCGAGGCCAATTCGAAGGAATGGGAATTGATATGGAGAAATTAGAGTCAGGAGATATAGCAATAGATGCTCAAGCAAACATGGATGCGTTAGCAAAGGCTATTGGTTCTATGATGAGTAACGGTGGAGAAATAGGTGATCTTCTAGGAACAATGGGATTCAAAGTTGATGTTCAACCAAAAACAGTTATCATTGAAACTCCTTCAAAAAATGAAAATAATGATTCAGAATCTGGAGAAGAGTTAGAGCCAGATGTCCATATTTGGGATACAACAATGCATATTACAATCGATTTAACTCATGATAATGTAGAAAATGATAATTTAGACTTGACTCTGACTGATGGAGGTACTATCCTACAAATTATCAAAGGAAATCAATTACGACCATTTCGCAAGATAGAACTTGAAAGAGTGGCGAAAGAAGTGATTTCATGGGATTTGAACAATGGAATTTTAGATATCGAATTAAGTATTAATGGAAACAATGGAAATATAAAAATTGAATGATGGAGGAATAAATAATGAGTGGACCTGTAATTGGAATAGACCTAGGAACGACAAACAGTTGCGTAGCTACCTTAGAAGGTGGGCAGCCAGTAGTGATTGCAAATTCTGAAGGAGCAAGAACTACTCCTAGCGTAGTTGCCTTTACTAAAGAAAATGAAAGATTGGTGGGTGTTACTGCAAAAAGACAAGCAGTAACAAATTCTGAAAAAACCATATTATCAGTAAAAAGAGAAATGGGCACTGATTGGTCGCAAAAAATTGATGATGAAACCTATACGCCTCAGGAAATCTCTGCATTTATTCTACAGAAATTGAAAGCAGATGCTGAAGATTATCTTGGAAGAGAAGTCAAACAAGCAGTAATTACTTGCCCTGCTTATTTCAGTGATGCACAACGAAAAGCGACCAAGGATGCAGGTAGGATTGCAGGACTGGATGTTTTAAGAATCATCAATGAACCTACAGCGGCGGCTCTTGCTTATGGTGTAGACAAAGATGATGATCAAACTATACTAGTCTACGATCTGGGTGGAGGGACATTTGATGTTTCAGTCCTAGAAATTTACCAGGTTGATGGCCAACCACAAATCGAAGTTAAGGCAACATCTGGAGATAATCGTCTAGGTGGAGATGATTTTGATCATAAAATCGTTGACTATCTTGTTTCTGAATTTAAGAAGAATACGGGGATAGATTTGGAAAAAGACTTGCAAGCAATGAGTCGAGTTCGAGAAGCATCTGAAAAAGCAAAGATAGAGTTATCTCAAACTCAATCTGCGAATGTCAATCTACCATTTATCACAATGAGAGATGGACAACCAGAACATCTCGATATTTCGATTACTCGCGCCAAATTCGAAGATTTGGTTTCCGACCTAATTAAACGAACAATGAAGCCAACAAGACAAGCAATGAAAGATGCTGGATTGAATAAAGGAGAGGTTGACAAGGTAATTTTAGTCGGTGGATCCACAAGAATTCCTGCAGTCCAAACTGCTATTGAAAGCGAAGTAGGTAAAGCTCCATTCAAAGGAATCAATCCTGATGAAGCAGTGGCAGTAGGTGCTGCCCTCCAAGCTGGAATTATCGTTGGAGACGAAGGGGTAACCGACGTTCTACTTCTTGATGTAACTCCTCTTACTCTTGGAATCGAAACCTTGGGTGGTGTAACAACCACAATGATAGAACGTAATACAACTATCCCTAGCAAACGTTCAGAAGTTTTTAGCACAGCAGCAGATAATCAACCAGCAGTAGAAATTCACGTCCTTCAAGGTGAAAGAGAGTTTGCTAAAGACAATATTACTCTTGGAATGTTCCATCTTACAGGTATTCCAGCTGCAAGAAGAGGTATTCCTCAAATTGAAGTTACCTTTGATATTGATGCAAATGGAATTGTAAATGTAAGTGCAAAAGATCTAGGAACAGGAAAAGAACAGTCAATTAAGATTGAAAGTCAAACTAGCCTTTCTGAAGAAGAAATCCAAAAGAAGATATCAGAGGCTGAAGAATTTGCTGAAGATGACAAACGAAGGAAAGCTAGAGTTGAGTTACGTAATCAAGCAGATAGTATTGTCTACCAAACTCGTAGAACTATTGAGGAAGCCGAAGATAAATTATCTGAGGATGATTCTGCTCCAGTACTAGCCAAAGTTGACGAATTAGAAGCATTGATTCGTACAGACGATGCGCCAGTTCCTGACGAAGATTTGGATGAAGCAGCTATTCAATCTAAAGTAAAGGAATTAGAGGAAGCAATGCATTCAATTTCAGCGAAATTGTATGAAGCAGCAGCAGCAGCTATGGAAACTGAATCNGAAGAAAGTGAATCTCAAGAAGATGATGTTGTCGATGCAAATTTCGAAGTAGTTGAAGATGAAGATTAATTCGCNAATTTATTCTGATAAACAAGTGTTTATTGTAAATTTAGTTGAGTGCATANCATGCGTAGTGTTACTGAGATAGTCTCTACCCACATTGTTCGAGAGGGAGGGGGATTCAAGGTTCGTCGTCCTTCTAGGATGAACAGAGTATTGAGTCCATTCTTACTGATTGATGAAATGGGCCCAGTTGATTATGGTCCNGGGGAAGCAGTNGGGGCCCCGTGGCACCCCCATCGTGGGTTCGAAACGGTAACCTATCTTCTANATGGAAGAATGAAACACGAGGATAGTGCAGGCAACTCTGGAGAGTTAAACCCCGGAGATGTTCAATGGATGACTGCTGGTCGAGGAATTATTCACTCAGAAGAGCCACATGAAGAGTTTAAGAAAACAGGAGGAAAAATGCATGGTTTTCAAATTTGGGTAAATTTACCAGCCAAGAATAAAATGATGGCACCTAGGTATCAAGAAATTTCATCTCAAGAATCTCCTACAATTGAAAAAAANGGTGTATGGGCCCGTGTAATCGCAGGAGAATGTATGGGGNTNTCATCGTCTATTGATACAGTAATCCCGATAACACTNATNCATGTTAAGATGCANNAAGGNNCTCAACTGATTCAACATTTAGATNCATATTTGAATTCAATGATCTATGTATTTGGTGGTNATNTAACTATTCCTAGAGAAACTAGTGTCAAAACTCAACCTCAAGTTTTTGGATTGGGNGTCAAACAATCAATCAATGATGGTGAATTAGGGCTGTTGTCAGAAGGAGAAAAAATNGTCATCAACTCAAATATGTCATCNGAATTTTTGATTTTAGCCGGACCTGANTTAAATGAACCAATCGCAAGGTATGGTCCATTTGTTATGAATACNAGAGAAGAAATTCAACAAGCATTTTTTGATTATCAAAATGGTACTCTTGGCAATTAATCTAAAAAACCTGAATGAATCACTTNTCTTTATATGAAAAAATGCCTTCTANCTTTTCGAAAAACCCTCTCTCTATAAATGAGATTTTTTTTATTATTTCGTGATTAGNGGGTTCTTTTTCTTTCCAAAGNGGAACCATTGAGCTCCAAACTCCTTCCCCTTTAATNCTAGAATAAAGCGCAGCAACCACATGAATAGCGATTAGGAGGTAACTAAGATCNGCAGCAAAACCATGTAATCCAACTACACTATCAATCAATGGTCCATCTTTGANTTCNTGGGCAAACAATCCTGCAATTATCAAACCAGTAATTGGCAGAAGAACTAGGCATAAATACATAGAAGAATGAATCGTTTTTGCTAGAAACTTATGCATTGCAGGTACAGGTTCATGTGCTCCAAGGAATGTTTCAAATCTACTCATATAGAAATATCGAATTAATACTATCAAAAGGAATACACTCGCAAAGATTACTTCAAAAATTAGTAATCCTATATCTTCAAGTTGAGACAGGTCATCTATCTGTTTTAGGATTCCATATGTGTATAGAATGATAAATCCCCAATGAATTATCTTTGCAAGATTAGTATGAGATTTCTCCATTATAAACCACTGAATAGTNATTTGATTTTCACGGATTTGTGATTAATGTATGAAGTGTTCTAACATGAATTCCAGTTGCTCCATGACCTACCATAGCATTGGTGTCTGCTCCCCAAGCGGTTCCAGCTATGTCTAAATGAGCCCATGGGATCTGCTCCCCATCTTCTTCGAAATTTCGATTAGGAACAAATTGCTTGAGGAATGCTGCTGCAGTATTTGCCCCTCCCCAACGACTCTTGCCAAGATTTCTTACATCTGCAATCTTAGAACCTGTCATTTCTTTCTCAAATGCAGGCAATAAAGGCATTTTCCAAGCAATTTCATCTTCTAAATTCCCAGCCTGATGTACCTTTTCTAGTAATTCAGAATCATTAGACCAAAGGCCTGTCGCNTCATGTCCNANAGAGACNACAACAGCCCCAGTTAATGTAGCTAAATCAATAATGTATGAAGGATCAAATTCNCCAGACTTCCATAGTCCATCTGCCAAAACATTTCTTCCTTCAGCATCAGTATTCAGTACCTCAATAGTCTTTCCAGAGTAGGTTGGAATTACATCTCCTGGACGGTACGCTTCTGCACTAGGCATATTTTCAGCTAAGCAAGCTATTCCACGAACTCTTNCCTTATGTCCNGTTGCATATAATGCATGCATTAATCCAAANACTGTGGCCGCTCCGTGCATGTCATACTTCATTTCATCCATTGATGCACCCGGCTTCAGAGAAATACCACCAGTGTCAAATGTGATGCCTTTGCCAACAATACAAGGAGATCTGGCATTTGAATTAACATTAGGATTCAGAGTAAACAATACCATACATGGTTTTCTTGAGCTCCCTTTCCCTACATTGATTAGTCCATACATTCCTTTTTTCTGTAAATCATCCCAATCGTAAACTTCAACCACCACATTCGGTTTGTCTTTCGCCCATTCTTTTGCTCGCTCTGCATAAGACATAGGATAGAGATAATTTGGTGGTTCATTTGCTAAATCCCTAGCAAGATGAACTCCTTCAACTCGACCAACAATTCTGGTAATTCCTGCACTTAATTCCTTCAGATATCGACTCGATGCTTGTATATCCAAACTCCATTCACCTTGTTCTTCGATTTCTTTCTTATCTTTTGATCTATATTTCACGAATGCATAATCTCTCAACATCATACCCTCAATAAACCAGAGCATCGACTCTAAATTCCAACCAGTAGTAAATCGAACCGTCAAATTTGTTCCATCCTTCTTTGACAAAGAAGACATCGTCTTAGCTCCTGCATCTCGAGCAATTTTGTTCGAACTTTTTTCTAAGTCTCCCATTCCAACAAGAACAACTCTACATTTTTCACCCCAAACCGATAATTTGCTACCTGCTTTTCCATCAAATCGTGACTTAAATGCAGACTTAGTATTAATCACTGAAGAGCGAGGGAGGCCGTTCAAGGCACTGTTTGCAGGCTTATTTTTTCCTTCCCATACGGGTAAAACAAGTACATCCCCAGTCTCCTCTCTCTCGCTAACCTTCCAATCCATGAGACTAGTGGTTACAGGGTCGGCTTACAAACCATCCCTTTCACAAACAGAATTACGCCGGTGTGCGGCTAGAATGAATCCAATAATTACCAATAATGCTGATGGCCCTGGTAGAAGGCCCTTGGATTGTGAATCTACATAGGAAACATATGTTGAATTTACAGGTTCACTCACCCATGTAGAAGAATCAATCACCCTTTTCTGATAATATAGATTAAATCCTCCGTCCTCAATCAATGTGAGATTAGAGGCATCGAAAGTTACCGTTGATGAATTTGTTGCATTCACTGAGAATTGATTATCTGATTCCCAGAGGACCTCGCCTGTATTGTCATTTACATATTGCAAAGATGCATTAAGTGTAGTGGCATGACCGAGATTATCTACAGAAAGGGTCAAACTCTCGCCTATAGTTACATCAAGAGAGGTCACAGAAAGTCTAGCACGCCAATACCATACATTGTCGATTAGATATCGCATCACATCCAATTCTTCTCTGAGCCGCTCATTAACATCCTCAAAAGTGAAGAGTAAAAATTGATCATCATCCGTCTCGAAAGTAAATGTTGGGAATCCCATTACTCCATACCCATAATCTCGGCTCGTACCACAATTAGGATACAACCCTTGGTTTGCATTCTGAATTGGTATATCTGAGATGTTTTCATTTACTTCATCTCTTATACCGTGGAATAGTTCCCAATCTGAAGGTTGCTCTGGCCACTTACCCCATGGATAAAGAATAATCCAAACTCCTGTGTGCATTGTAACATAGAGGTCTGCATCTTGCATATACGAGTTCATGTAGTCTGCATTCGCACGTGTTTCTGGTTCACTAAATGGGCCTCCTCCTGGTGCAAAAGGATCACTTGGTGAGCAATCATCCCAGTAGTGATCATAATTTCTATTTAGGTCAATACCTGTGGGAACTACTTCACTAACAAATGGATTTGCTGCAGTAGTCAAGTTTAGATTATGACGAGTATCGGCATCATTCCCATCAGGATTGAGCATTATCATAATGTGCAATTCTGTATTTTGTAATACATTTACAGCTTCTTCATTACCGGCATTCCACTCATTAATGTACCACTTAGCAGTTAACCACGCTAGGGCAGTACCGAGATATTCATTTCCATGATGACCACCATCAATGTAAATCATCTCTTTTGCATCACCGTTAAATTTTGTTTCCATTGACCAATCCGATAGAACTACCATCCATAATTCTCTACCAAGGTAGGATTGGCCAATACTTGATAACTCCACTATGTCTGGATTATCATCAGCCCAATCGCTGACTTCCTGCGTTAAAGCAGCATAACTCATGAAGATATGATTGTCTACTGGTTCACCAGGCCAATTCTGTTCTGCACTAACGAAGGCAGGAGCCATGATTAANACTGNAAGNAAGACNGNTAGGCTGCGCATCACACCGAAGGTGNGGTGACGTAGATTTGAGATTATTGTTCAAACAACAAGATTGAATACATAAGATTACNAATATTGAAAATGGTTACTTTGATTCCAACAAACACGTAAGAATTAGAGGCAAAACTATTGTTGCATCTGATTCAATTACGAATCTAGGAGTATCAATTCCAATCTTACCCCAGGAAATTTTCTCATTCGGTGGAGCCCCGGAATATCCTCCAAATGATGTAGAAGATTCTGAGATTTGACCAAACCAAGACCAAAGTGAAACCTGTTCNCCTAGATCCTGATTTAGCATTGGAACAACACATATCGGAAAGTCTCCGGCAATTCCACCTCCTACCTGAAGAAAACCTACAGGGCCTGTCTGAGATTTATACCAATCTGAAAAATCAATCATGTAATGCACACCACTGCGTACCATATCAGGGGTCAAATCTCCACGTATACAAGCAGCAGCAAACAAGTTACCTAACGTGGAATCCTCCCATCCAGGGACTAAAATAGGAATATTCATCTGTTTTGCTGCGAGGAGCCAAGAATTCTCAGANCGAGGTCCTAATTCAATTCGATCCATNAGTGCATATAGGTGTTCATGAGGTAGTCTTGGTTCCTCTTTCCAAATCTCAAGAATCATTGACTCTACACGACGAATTGCTGCATCCTCCGGTATACAAACATCCGTTACTCTATTCATTCCACGAAGATTGAGATTATGGTCATGCATAGCACTTTGGCTACGCCAGTCTTCTACAGTCTCGTACTCATCTCCTGCAACTAAAAGAAAAAGATCCTCCTCAAGATTAGCACCTGTACATGAGATTGAGTGAACCTTCCCTGCAAGAATAACTGGTGCAAGAGACCGACCAATTTGTGCAGTAGACATCGCTCCAGCCAGTGCAATTACCAATTTTCCTCCGGACTTTGAGAATTCAATCAAAGAGCGAGTGCAACGAGTTAACTCACCAGCATTGAAGTGCTGATAATGTGATTCCATGAAAGATTGTATATCCATAATGACACCTAATTATCTTCTTGATTATCATGTAAGAATCGTTTTACTGAATCTCTTCTCATTTGTTTGACATTTGGACTGGTGGAAATTAGACTATCGTGAATGATATCAACAATTTTATCAGGATCATTATCTCCACATGTGAAAGCATCNATNGCAAGCCAACCACGATCTAAATAGCAATGTGCTGATACATGACTTTCGTCTATTAGAACGACGGCTGCAAAGCCTGGGGGNGAGANCTCTCCATCAAAGATCTCCACATGAGCATGAACCTCTCTTATTCCACACCTGTTCAATGCATTCTGGAGTATTTTGAGAATCCACTGGCCATCATGCCAATCATGTTGAGGTTGAAAATTTACATAATCCACAAACACATGTTTTCCGTGTGACTGAAGATTCCTGACTCCAGAGGACTCATCCATAGCAATCACCCGTAAGTGCCTATATTTCATTGAATCGAACGATGTATATGTCCGCCAACCAGTCGAGTTGCTATCATTGCAGCAGTAAAAGGAGTCAATGAACCTTCGATATCGGGTACAATCTCTACAACATCTGCTCCTATTATTCTACAATTTTTAGATTCAAAAATTGTTGCTAATGCTGATTCAAGATGCCACCAAGATAGCCCACCAGGAACTGGAGTTCCGGTGGAAGGAACTAGATAACCTTCCAAGACGTCGATATCAACAGAAATCCACACTGGTCCAGATATCGTAGACAATTCATTCATCAAGGAATCCCAAACTTTCTGACCATTGCTTACTGCTAAAATATCAGATGCAAGATGTGTCTGGACTCTGTTATCATTCTCTGAAAATGTTGCTTCTTCTCGTGACCATGCTCTAACACCTATCTGAATAATTTGACCTACTCCTCTATCTAAGGAACGACGAGCTGCGCATGCATGACTCCACTTATCTCCATCTAACTCATCACGTAAATCTGCATGAGCATCAAATTGTAAAATTGTTATTTGTTCTAAATCTCCTCCTAATTCAGGATGATTTTTAATGGCTGGAATTTGTGCTGGAAGTAATCCATGTTCTCCTCCTAGAATAACTGGGAAAATAGAATCATCAGAAAGCCATTTTGAAAGATATTCTGTAATTGAATTCAGTTGTTCATTCAATGTGCCTGCTTCTGATGACCATGCAGCTTCGGTACGGATTACTGCTCCTGCAGGAAGATCTTCTGAGAGTCGAGGATCATACAACTCAACTTGAGCAGATGCCATCAAACAAGACTCTGGGCCGTTCACAGTCCCTTGACCATATGATGTTGTTAACTCATATGGTACTGGTAAAATGACAATGTCTGGGCTTAAGGAATGATCTTCGCTCAGACCGAGGAAGGTTAGTGGGTCGCCCATAATTTACGCCGGTCTGTAAACACGAAAGAACATGACGAATTTATTCATATTTTCTTTTTTCAGCATTTTGGATGTGATTCCTTATATACAGCGGCAGCCAATAAAATACATAACGCGGGGGGATTCTAGGTGACCGGTATGACGTTGAAAACACTGACAGATGCGATTAGAAATCGTGTTGATGAAGAAATGGAACAAACCGTAGCCGAAAGTATTGCTGAACATGCACTTGGTTTCTTTGGATTCTCGGATCGAATTATCGATAATGCTCTGGAACCAACTGATAGAAATCTTTTCTATCAACTCCAAGATTATGAATTGTTAACTACAGAATCTGAAGAAACTACACTCTGGGATGGAAGAGAATGGCGAATTCATTATTGGAAATTCAAATCAAAAAGATTGGGTGAAGTTGCTAAGAAAAAAGTCGATGAAGTAATCGATCCTTATGCAGGACTCTATGATGAGGTGCCTGTAGATATTTGGCGTGAACAAGCTGGTTTCGAACACGATGATGATGAACCATTGTTCTAAACCGACTAGTCAACTAGACACGGTTAGAAATACTGATGCTTTCCTAATCACTCCATGAGAGACGTCAGAAGAGACTACCAACAGGGAAACCCGATTGATATCAAAGACCATACTAAGCCATTGGAACTACTCTCGAATTGGGTACAGGAAGCCATTGATGCAGGTATTGCAGAACCAAACGCCATGAACATCGCGACAGTAGACTCGAATGGTAACCCAAGAAACAGGATGGTCCTCCTCAAGTACTTAGAAGGAGACGATATTGGATTCTTCACCAACCTAGAGAGCTACAAGTCAGTCGAGATTCGGGGGCATTCGATGATCTCAGCCACAATATGGTGGCCGGAGATGGAGAGACAAGTGAGAATCGAAGGTGTCGCGACCCTGATGGATAGGGGCCTCGCAGAAGAGTACCACTCTTCACGCCCAAGGAAAAGCAGGATAGCAGCCTGGGCTTCNGATCAGAGCAGGCCATTACCCTCAAGGGAAGAACTCAAGCAAAGGTACGAAAAGTACGAATTGAAGTTTGGTGACGGGGAGATTCCTCTACCACCTTTCTGGGGTGGCTATACGATACGGGCGGACAAAGTGGAGTACTGGGAAGGTAGACCCAACAGGATGCATGATCGAGTAGTNCTAACGAGGACCGATGATGGATGGGACANGGANAGACTATACCCGTAAATGCAAACGTGAACGAGATGGTCTTGAAGATGAGAATGAAACATAAATCTAATTGCAACACTCAATTCATCAATGGATTGAATACGGAGCAGAGCATAGTTGGAAATATGAATAGGCGTAGCANCTTGATTGTNGTGGGCATGTTACTCCTAATGATACCATTGTCCACAATATCCGGACAGACTAATAATGATGAAACTGAATGTAATATCATTNTAGATTGGAGTAATGGAACAAGTAGCGAACATGCGTACGTAATCAATAACTGGGATTTAGTAAATGATTCTCAAACAGAAGTTCATTGGTCTCATGAAAATCAATCGGGTCAGATTTTAGAGAATGGAACAATTTATCCAAGTTGGAATGAGAATGATACAAAGGCTCGAATTATTCTGCCAACTAATATTGATTTGGGTGATTCAATTTCAATTGATGTAAAAGCATCAGAAAATGAAATATTCTGTTCCAGAACCATCGATATNACCTATTGGAATCAACCCATTAATGACCATGAGATCACAAGAACAACGACTTGGATGCTTGAACAAACCGGAGGTGATGGTCAGGAATATGAATTAGAATTTACAGGAAGGGGATGGCAACTTCGAAATGGAAATCAATTAGAATCAAACGAACTAGGTGCAGGAAATCTCTCGATAATTAGTGATGATGGAGAAACTCGAATTGAAACTGAAATCAATCTAGATAGAGTTTGGCTAAATGAATCTATGACAGGAATAGAANTAGAACAACAACAATTTGAGATGTTTGGAAATGGTTCCATGTTCTTCATCGTACAGGATGAAGTGGGAACTGAAACCGTTGCAGAAATCAATATCTCAGATTCATACATTACTAGAACAATTGCTAACGGAGTTCCATCAGAACAAGTCCGTCTCGAAGGTACTGGAAATCTACTATCAAACGGAACAAATGATGACGAATCAATAGACCTGAATGGAGAAGTGTCTGTGTTTTTATACGAATTACATACTGAAAATGGAGAAGTATTGCTCTCAAACTATCTCTTAGAGGCTTATGCTGAAATGGTACTTATTGACGGAAACAATCGTTTTACTCTCGATTTGGACGAATTCATTATTCATGAAACATGGGAAAATGGTGAACAGATAGACCAACTTAACCGAATAAAAGGTGATGGTACGTTCGACTTTGCCGAGTCAGAAGATGGTGCAACCATTATCGTAAATGGAACTGTTCCAGTATTTTGGTTAGAATCTCAAGATGGAATGACTACCGTAAATACAATTCTTATGGATGGAGATATCAGTGGAGATGTTACGGGAGAAATAGGTCTAGTAGTGGAAATTGTTGAAACTGGACAGCAACAAAATCACACTGGTCAATCATTTGATGTGAATGTAATAAAAAATGAAAATTGGTTAAATATTTCTCAAATTACTGGAATTGGATCTAATTTTGATCTTGAAGCTGAGCATAACTTGACATTTGAATATCAAGTACCCGAAGAGCATTGGCTAAATCGAACTGTTAGATACAAGTACGTGGAAGATTCTGGAGAAATTAATGATGAATATCCTGAAAGAAGTCCTATTGTTACTGATCCATCAGAGCCATCTAATGAATCCATTCTCGGAAGTGTAAACATTAGTCGAGAATTAGGATTTGCTCCATCCTCCATGCAAATTGGAGATTCCTTGATGCTAGATCATGGAGACACATTGAAACTAGAAATTATTGCAACTGATTCAGGTTCAATAACTCGTGATGGACATGAAATGGATGTAATTCATTGGAATGGAACATACACAAATGGAGGATTTGCTAGTGGTAAAATCATCAATGAGGGTATCCTTGCAGGACTTATTGCAGAAGTATCTCGTTCTATTGAATTAGAAATTGACGATCTAGATGGGGAATTACAATTTATTGAAATTCAATCCTTAGAACGCGTTATTTCTCCGTCAATAGTCACAGAAGCGGAGAATACTCCTCCCTCATTCGTAGAGTTACGAATTAGAGAGGGAGTACTCACTACCGAAGGAGGGGAGGCGCATCTTGAAGTGGTTGTTGAAGATGTAGATTGGAATATGCAGTCTGTAGAAGTTGATTTGACTAGTATTGGGTATGGTATTGTTTCTTTCAACGATGTTGGAATAGATGGTGATTCAACAGTTCATGATGATGTATGGACATCACAAGTTTCTCATCTAGGAATCAATCATGGAAATGAAGAAATTAATATCACAATTTCAGATGGATGGTCGACCACTCAAGTTACCACATCACTCATCCTCACAAATTTAGCACCAAGAATGACTTCGCTCAATCTAGACCCTAATACTGTTAGTAGAGGTGATTCTGTAGAAATTACAACTAATGTAGTTGATGCGCATGGTGTTTCTTCAGTTTTTGTTGACTTAACTAGATCAGGAGGTCAACGTTTTGCTCTTTCTCAAGAAATGGGAGAACAATGGTTTGGCTCATTCATTGTACCTGACGGATTCTCTCCAGGACCTCAGTTAATTGCAATTGAAATGACTGATAATGAGGGAGCTATGAGGCTGACTTCCTTAATTTGGCAACCAGATGGTACGACAATTGAAAGTGATAGAATTACGATTCTAAATGATGGACCAATTCTGTCAAATCTAACTATTTCTCGACAAGGGAATCTTGTTGATGACTTCTTAGTCCCAAATCTAGGAGAAGAAGATATTCCTCACGTAATTTCTATCGAAGTTTATGACCCGGATGGAATTTCAGTAGTTCAAGTCCAATTAGGAATATTAGCCGAAATTGGGAACTCAGATGATTGGGTTCCCATGAATGATGATGGAACTGGAGGAGATCTNGTAGCAGATGATGGNATATACAGCNTTACAATTCAGACACGTTCNACAATGCCCACAGGCTCAACNGAAATTGAACTTAGAGGNATNGACAATTATCTAGAATCTACTCCTGGAAATGAAAGAGGCTTTACAGTAANTCTCTCTGACNAATNTTCTGAAGGTATCGGTTCCGAATGGGCTGATTCTACTGCTCTGATTTTAATTGCAGTTGGTATTTTCTTATTCCTTTCAATATTAGGTGGAATTATAGTACTAAAAAATGCTAATTTTGATGAAGAATAATTGATTTTCAATAGACTGGTCTACGATGGTGCGAGCGCCGGGATTTGAACCCGGGTTCCCACGTTGGCAACGTGGGGTGATAACCACTACACTACGCTCGCAGCGTCTCAACGAGATGGGAGGCCTTCTTCTATCCATCGGTCAACTGGGTCTAGCGAGAAAACCGTCAAAATGTGAGGCGAAGGATTCGATCTCTTATGGCATCGCGTGTCTCTCTGAACACCTCAATGCTCTGACCAACTGGGTCATCTAACTCCCAATCTTCGTCGATTTTCATCGCTGGACAAGATACACCGCATCCCATTGATATGACCGCATCCCAATCGTCAGCG
>NZTS01000024.1 GCA_002697105.1 Methanobacteriota archaeon
ATTCTTGATTCTGTATCTTGATTCCAATATCTGTAATCTTTGCCCAAATACATCAGAGTATTGGCTAACAATAAGGTATATTGTGCACTCAAAAATGATCTCAAAATACGCCCTAATTGAATTTGATTCCCCAATAATAAACACAAGAGAAATAATGAATCGGTTAATAGTAAAAAGATATGAAAATTATCAAAATTGATTTCAGAAATCAACAGATGAGTCGAATAAAAAATATGACAAAGCATCGATGCTACTGAAATAAATACAAAAAAAGGCATGAAGAGATGTGCCCAAGCCTCATTTCTAAGAATAGATGAAAATTTGGAATCAAAGCCTTTGATTCTATTTCGTGTAAAAAGATGGACAAGTCCGCTTGCTCTACGTATCCTTCTCCTATTTGCACTCTTTTTTGAACTGGGTATTGATTCAAAAAAATGTAATTCTGGATCCATTATCGAACGACCTCCTTCTCTATGGATGAGGATTGCAAGTTGAGAGTCATCTGCATTATATGTTGAATCTATTTGTTTCCCTTCAAGCAAACAATTTCGATATGCTGCTAAAGATCCTTCGAATATTGGAGTAGAAGATTGAGAGCTTTCTCCAATTCGTAAATCATGATAAAATGATCTATAGGATTTTTCATTGAGTAGATGTTCTGTTAATTTTGTTTCAATTATTTTTTGAGAGCCACAAACAGCACCTATCTTTTCTTCGGATAGCCATCTTCCGATTCGTTTCAATGAATCACGTGCTAATAGCGCGTCAGCATCAGTGATTACCATTGCATCCGAGTCAAAGTTTTCTTCTAAAATTCGATTTATAGCAGCGGATTTTCCAAGATATTCATCCATAATGATAGTTGATAGAGGAAAATTTGATTTTCGAGATGTATTCCATTTTTCAAGAACCTCTAAAGTTGAATCATTAGAATTAGAATCGATTACAATTAATTCAATTTTATCAATAGGATATTCTTGATTTTCCAAATTTTCTAATTTTTTCTTCAGTACTATTTCCTCATTTCTTACAGGAAGGACAATGGTTAATGATGGCCAAATTTCCGGTTCTGGAGGTATTTTCATCGGGTGTTGAGAAAGAGTCTTCATCTTAATCCAATAAAATAGAAATGGTGATACTCCTATGAACGCAAAAGATATCTGAATTAAGGCTAGAATGTCTAGCATTGATCTCGGTTATAGCTAGAGGTTTTCATTCCCCATGTTGTTCTATGTACTAAAGTAGCAATTTACCGAATACCTTTGATTAGCCACCGTCTGCGGTGAGCGTGAGAAGGAAAGTATTGCATGTCGGTCCAGCCCAGACTAAAGGAGGGATGGGGCGAACAATTCAACGCCTACACAAGAATCCACCAACTAACTGGGATTCAGATGTTGTTGTAAGTCATGCTGATGGTGGCATCTTACCAATTATTATGGCATGGAATCGTGCAAAAAGAGAATTCTTACGAAAAATAAATGAAAAACCAGATTTAATTCATGTTCATACTGCTACTCGATTTTCATGGTATCGAAAAAGAAAAATTATCCAAAAAGCGAGTAAACAAAAAATCCCAACCATAGTTCATTTGCACTCTGGGGCATTTGAAAAATTTGGGAGAGGATGGATCGGCAGAGACATTTCACGAATATTAAATCAGGAACATGTATATCCTGTTACACTATCTGAATATTGGAAAGAGTGGTTGGAGGAAATGGTGGAAAAAGAAGTTAAAGTTGTTCCAAATCCATATCGACGAGGATTAATTCCGATTTCTACCAAACAACGAGATATCAAGATGTTACTACTGGTAGGTCGTCCCAGTCCAGTTAAGGGGCATTCTTTAGCAATTAATGCAATTAAACAACTGAGAGAAGAAGGACACGATATCTATCTACATTTAGTCGGAACAAATGAACGAGATTTGAATCCTAAATTAAGGAATATAGATGGAATAATAGCAGAAGGATGGATCGAAGATTCAGAATTGGATAAACTAATGAGCAAAGCAGGATTTTTGTTAATGCCCTCTAAACATGAAGGAATGCCACTCTCCCTAATCGATGCACTCGCATCTGGGCTTCCCGCTATTGTTTCAAACGCTTGTTCGTCATTCATTAATCAAGGAGGGGTCGTGGTTAGTGAAAGAAATATTCAAACTTGGAAACAAGAAATAAAAAAACAAATGAATGATATTGAAAGATGGAAAATAATGTCAAAAAACTCCAGAAATGATGTGGAAGAATTAGATCCTGAAAACGATAAAAAAAGATGGGGCGCTATTTACAATGAAATTGTAGAAATCAATTCAAAGAATCAATAATAAATTTTTCAAGATCATTTACGCATACTGACCAGTCTCTATTTTGAATTGCCCATTTCTTGGCTAATTCCCCTTTCCTTCTAATTTCATCCATCCCAGATTGAATCAAATCATTAGTTGCTGAAAGGAAGCCAGAATCATCGCCAAGAGGAACCAAAGTAAGCCATTCCTCATGTTTAAACTCCGACAAACCAGATACATCAGAACTAATTACACACATTCCAGCTGCTGCATATTCACTAACCTTTAGCGGGGATGCCCCCCTCCACTCTGATCTATTTGGTAAATGCAGTAATCCAATATCTGCTTGTGATAAAATGAAGGGTACCTCTTTGCTAGAACAAGGATTATCCACTTGAGCACCAAGAGATCGTAATCGCTCTACTGCATCCCCTGAACCAACAAATTTAATTTCAAGTCCCATGTGAACTAATCTCTCTAGTTCTCTCACTTTAGAGATTGAGCCAAGATACATCAAATTCGGTGTATTTCTGACCTTTCGATCGAAATCAAAGGTGGAACAATCAACACCTCCAGGGACAATAACATAAGGAATATTATGTGTAGAGTTAATATGAAATTTCGATTTAATTGCAGCACCAATCGAAAATTTTCTCGCTATCTTCCACGCTTTTTGATACTGGTGTTGTTGAATTTTTCCAGCGATTCCGCGACTTGTAGGAGGACTTCTATCCATTATTATCCAAGGGATTGAACGCTGATGAAGTTCATGATAAGATCCCTCAATTGCAGTCCATTCAACAATAGCAATATCTGGAGACTCAATTTTTGATATCGATTTGCGAATACTTCTGGTAAACGACTTATGTCCAAATCCTAATCGTTTGGAACGAAAAACAAAATGTCCTATCGATTCAGTTGGAGACATCCAAATTATGGAATGGCCCCTTTTTTCCAATTCATTTGCTATTCCTAACCTCGATGTCCGTGTGAGATCAGAAGAAATATCTCGATGTGTAATCCAAAGAATAGAGGGCATATTATCGCCAATTAGGACTCTGGAGTCCACTCACTTGACATTCCACGTGCTTCGCGTGCCTCAACTAACATGGATTTTAATTCACCACTTTGTAACATCTCAAGAGCAATATCAGAACCTCCAATCAACTCTCCTCCCACGAATACTTGGGGCATAGTTGGGAAATCTGACCACTGACAGACAGACGGAATTGCAATCCTATCACTTAACACATTTACAGACGCATACGGATGAGAAAGTTGATTCAATACTTGAGCAGCACGATTTGAGAAGCCGCATTGAGGGGCTTCCGGTGTACCTTTCATGAACAAAACAAGAATATGTTCGTCGATTATTGCCTGTAATTCATCTGGTGTCCAATTAAATTCTGTCATATTTTCACTCCTTTTCTGGTCTTCGGATATGCACTCCGAAAAAGGGACTGTTGTCTCCATGTGGATGAAATGTAGTATCTCCTGCTTGGGCCGCTTGTTCTGGAGTCATGCATTTTAGATCTAATGCGTGAACATCACCAGAGGAAATATGTGGTTTGAAAAGATTCAATATGGGTTTTTGGCGTTGTAACGGCCTCATTCCATCAAAGGAAACAGAGATCACTCGAACATGAAAATGGTCACCAGTCCCATTAAGATCGACTACTTCTACTTCAGCATCTGGAACAACATCCAAGATCTGTGAAGTCACCCAGTCAGTGGACACCATAGTTTACCCTATGTGTGGTCCAATTTCAATGCTCGTAATTTTCTAAAGTACTTTGTAAAAATTCAATCGTTTATTGAGGAAATAATTTCAGTTAAATTTTCGGGTATTGTCCCTTCTGAATTAATTAAACCACTACCAACTACAGCAATATCAATTCCCCAGTCTGCAACTAATTTAGCATTATTGGACTTGATTCCTCCATCAATCATCAGCATCGTATTTCTGCCGCCATTCTCCTTTTGCTCATCAATAGCTAAACGGATGGTTCTGACTTTTTGCTCTACTTCAGACATGAAGGATTGTCCGCCTTTCCCAGGTACTACAGACATAACTAATACCAGATCAAGATTTGATAAATACGGAAGAATGGTTGATGCGTCAGTNTCTGGATTTANCACAAGTCCGGCCTGAACTCCTGCGGAATGAAGATTNGAAATTAAAGCATCTGGATCATTNATNGCTTCGATGTGAGCAATTACTAAGTCAACCCCTGCATCAACATATTGTTTCCAAGTTTCTTCAGCATTAGTCACCATTAGGTGGCAATCAAGAAAAATTTCNGGCCCTACTTTTTCACGTANNCTACGAATTAAAGCNGGGCCAAATGTAATCGTTTTATTGACAACCCAATTTCCATCCATAACATCCAGATGAATCCAATCAATTCCAGAACTAATTGCAGAGTCGAGAATATCTCCTAAACGAGTGAAATCGGCAGTAAGNATACTTGGTGTAATTCGCATATTTACATGCCTCGGAGGAAGGNTAGGTTCATGTCCCTTCCGCGAAGAAAAATTATGGTGACGGCCATATATTGATAGGCATGTAGGAAATACCAACAACACGAGTGATACGATGGGACAGATTGTAGATGCCGGAGATTCGGATTTTGACGTAGTGACAAAGAGTGCAGAATGGGTATTGGTAGATTTTTGGGCACCATGGTGCGGACCATGTAGAGCAATTGCCCCTGTACTNAGCCAAATTGCTGAAGAAAGGGAGATTACCATCGCTAAAGTNAACACTGATGTTAACTCGTTAGCCCCNGGTAAATATGGCGTCAGAGGAATCCCATTTCTTCTCCTATTTCACAATGGGGAACCAGTAGCCAACCAAACAGGAGCNCTTCCTAAGGCAGGAATGGATGCTTGGCTAAACAGACATATGGGTTAGTTAACCGTTAATTCGATCTAAGGCTTGGCTCATAGCGCCAATATCTCTCCTCAATCTCTCTCTCATTGCATCNTGTAGCCACATACCATCCTCTAATTCAACAATTAGCCCCGACTCGATTAATGCTGAAGGGGGGCGAGATTCTACACCTGCTGCTCTACCTAATTCATCCCATGTTATTGGACGATCGACACATGCCAATATATCGAGAATTATTCGTTCTTCTTTGGGTAGGACATCTAAAATTTCTTCATCCAAAAATCTGAGCCAATCTTCATGAACTACTTTTCCATAAATTTCTAGCAATTCTANAGCCAATGGATGTCCTCCAGTTAATCGATGAATAGATGTTGCATCTGCTCCTTCAGGAGCATCTATTCTATTCAACCAATCTCTAACTACTTCTACACTGAGTCCTGAAACTTGAAGTTCTTCCATCTTACCTCTAGTTAGAACATCTCTTCGATCATAAAATGACATGCTAGTACGAGATACAAAGAGTAAACGCAATGGGGTAACTTCTGCGACTTGTAGTAATGCTCCAAACAAATGTTGACCCATTTCTGCTAAATGATGTGCATCATCGATGACTAACAAGATATATGGTGGAACTTCTGAAGTTGATTCATGATCTGTAAAAATACGTTCACGAAGAGCCATTGGATCTGTCAGGTATTCAATTAAACGACGACGGAATAAGTCAATATCGAATGCTGCTCCAGGTGATTTAGGCAATGTCTCAAGCAGATCATGAGGATCCCAACGACCTTCTGTTCTAGATTCAACCCCTAATCTATGGAGAAGGCTAATTGATAATCCTAAAGGNGAATCCCAAGGATGACATGGATAAAACATCAATCTCAAGCTAGGCATTCTATCAAGCAAGGATTGAGTCCAATGAGAAATTAAAGTAGTTTTTCCAGTACCTGCGATTCCATGAATAAGCATTCCAGCAGCCTTGCCACCAAACCATTTATCCAATGATTCTAATTCAGTTTCTCTACCATGTATTTTACGAATACTTGGCGGCCGTACATGGTATGTTGAATGAGCTCCTTTTAGAAGAGTGATAGAAGACGGGTTGTTTGAAGATGGTCTAACAGACCCGAAACGAATATCTCCATAGTGTAATACTCCTTCATGTTGAGCATGCATTAACACCTGAAGAAGAGTCATTTGAGCATCTATTCTCTCTGCTGCTTGATCTGCTCGAACAGTCAACATTGTTCCTTCCTGATCTCGAATAGATACTCGAATAGAAGAAAGATTTTCTATTCTTTGTTTTGCTACAGAACGTCCATCTTCAGTTAGTTGCCATGTTCTTTGTCTTCTAGAATCATTATGGACATTTCTTGTCAAAACTGTAACCAATTCACGACGATCTAAATTTCTCATAGATCTGCTAACATTTGGAGGATGTAATGCACATGCATCTGCAATGCCATTACGAGTGACTGAGGCATTTACAGTGTGACGATCTGCTTGATCATCATTCTCTATTAGATGGAGTAATATCCTATCTTCGACCGGAACATTCACCCTATCCGGCTCGACCTCCATGGTTCCAGTAGAAGGTNGGCTAAATTGAAAGGTTCGGAAATCTGATGTTCGATTTAGAGAAATAATGATGCAAAATGACCATAATCGTTTATTCTTGGAAACCCCCCCGAGAACATGGCTCGGTTTGGACAGCAGTCCGCTGCTATCCTCGGGACTTTGTTGATGATCTCATGCCTTTTTGTCCCGTTAGCATCTGCTTCAGGTCAAACCGATGTAGATGGAGATGGAGTTGTAGACGGTTTAGACGATTGTCCAAATTCATTTGGAAATAGCACTATCGATAGACAAGGATGTCCAGATTATGATGGCGATGGAACCAGTGATTTGAATGACCCATTAGTTATGAGTAATGGAGGATATTTGCAGGATGCATTTGTTCCATCTAGCGAAGATATGGTTGCAGTACTATTTATGCCAGGAAATGGAACATACTATCTTCAAGCTATGAACAACCCAGGTGGATGGGGCAGTCAAGATAGTACAATTGTTAGAGTAATGGATACATCTACTAGAAACACGATTAGAACTGTTTCTTTGAATAGTGACGTATTAACCGCAGATATTGCCTGGTCACCTGATGGAGAAAAATTTGCAATCCATACTACTGGCGAACAAATTAGAGTATACTACACTTACAATGGAACTCTAGATTTCACAGTAAATACTGACGGAGAAGATGCTGGAGAGATTGAGTTTTCCCCTGATGGATCGATGATTGTTGCAGTTGGGTATCAAGATGGAAATAANGGAAATGGACAAGTACAAATTTTTAATTCAACTACAGGAGANGANATNGCAGATTTTAGTCCTGGTTCATCTGACTACTTTTACTCTGTAGATTTCAGCCCAGATGGCGAATTTCTATTGATTGGAGGATACGATAATTTCTACATTTATTATGCAAATAATCAGACCTTATTCCGCACAGTTACTCCGAATTTTAGTTACATGAATGCGGTATCATGGTCACCTGACGGAAATATGGTATCTATCTGTGAAGGATGGGGGGGAAGTAATGCAAGAGCACGGGTATATCATGCTCTCAATGGCACTCAAATTTTCTCTTACACAACCTCAACATCTTGTCTTGATACTGCTTGGTCTCCTGATTCATCCCAAATTGCATTCAGTCATTCTTACTACCGAGCTGATGGTGCTTCAATCCACATTTTTGATGCAAGAACTGGAACAAAATTGGACACTTTGAGTGCTCCTCGTCCAGGAAGTTGTACCAGTAGTGGGGGAGGCAATAATTGTGGGCAAGTTAACGGGATAGATTGGCACCCAGATGGAAATTACATTATTTCTGCTCATGGCAGGAATGATGAGGGAATCTTCCACTGGATTGTAGATCCAGATATTGATGGGGATGGCGTTCTAAATCCTGATGATGCCTTCCCAGAAGATGGTACCCAATGGGACGATTCTGATGGTGATGGATATGGAGATAATCCGGGTGGAAATGAACCTGATGGTTGTATCAATACCCCAGGAACTTCCACGCAAGATATGTTTGGGTGTGTAGACACTGATAGCGATGGCTGGTCTGATGCAGGCGATGATTATCCAACTGATTATTATCAATGGGCGGATGAAGATGGAGATGGATATCCAGATAATACTGCTGATCCTAGAAGCCCTCCTGCTTATGGAGCTATAGACTACCTTCCACAAAATCCTACTCAATGGAATGATTCTGATGGTGACGGATATGGTGATAATTACTACAATCCAAACCATGGATCTGCATACAATACTNGACCTTCTTCATGGCCTGGTCAACTGATTTCAACCATGACGCCTATCCAAATTGCTGATGTTGACATTTTTCCTCTAGATCCTGAACAATGGTCAGATGATGATGAAGACTGGGTTGGAGATCAACCGTTTTCATCAAATTCAGATGGATGTTTAGGTATTCCTGGAAATTCTATTTGGGATCGTTTAGGATGTCCTGATTCTGATGGTGATGGATGGTCAGATGCGACACCCGAATTCCCAGCATCTCCTACTGGAATTGCAGATGCATTTCCAAACGAAGCAAGCCAATGGTTGGATGCAGATGGTGATGGGTATGGAGACAACTCTTCTGGATTTCAAGCAGATAAATGTGGACAGTATGGTACTAGTTTGTGGGCATCAGTGTATAACGCCACGACTGAAGTAATGGATGATTTGGAACATTTTGGATGTCCAGATAGAGATGGAGATACATATGCAGATTCGTTTGANGCATTCCCAGATGACCCTACTCAATGGGCAGATAGGGATGGAGATGGTTGTGGAGAAAATATGAATGGAACTAATCCTGATCTTTTCATCAATGATGGAGTTCAATGTGTTGATTCAGATGGTGATGGGTATGGTGATGTGCCTAGTGGAGATAATGGAGATTGGTACCCATCTGATCCTACCCAATGGAAAGATACAGATTCGGACGGATATGGCGATAATCTAGATGGAACAGATGCAGATATTTGCCCTCTAGAATATGGTACCTTAAGCGACCCAAATGTTCGGGGTTGTCCTGATTCTGATAATGATGGAACAGCAGATATTGAAGATCCTTTTCCCGACGACGGGTTTGCTTGGACAGATATTGATAATGATGGATATCCAGATCAGATAGGGCCGAATATGGACGATTGTCCAAACTTCCCTGGAACTTCAACCGAGAATGGAATTCTAGGATGTCCTGATGCTGATGAAGATGGATTTGCAGATAGTATTGATTTATTCCCTAATGATAATCTTCAATGGGAAGATAATGATTTAGATGGAGTTGGCGATAATTATGGATATACAAACATCACTGTAACCATCAATAATACTCACGGAAATACCTCAATTCAAGTCCTTAATCGAGAACAATATGGCGATGCTTTCCCTAATGACTCATCTCAATGGAGTGACATTGATGGTGATGGATATGGAGATAATCAATCTGGAATCAATCCTGATGCATTCCCAACAATTCCATCCCAATTTATCGATATCGACAAAGATGGATATGGGGATAACACTACGAAGGATGCATTTGAACCAGATGATTGTAAATCTCAACCAGGAACCTCTTGGAAAGATAGACTTGGATGTCTAGATTCAGATGGAGACGGGACATCAGATCTGAGTGACTCATGTCCATTTGANCCTAAACAATTTGAATTTGGAGCAACATGTGCGATTACAGAAGTACTTGATGAAGAATCTCAACAAGAAGGAACTAACTTTGTTCAAATTGCCACATTGGGTATTGTAGGTATTGTTGCTCTTCTACTGGCAGCTATTCTCATGGCAATGATATCAAGACAAGCTGCTAAGCGAAGATATATCGGGGAACAGAAAAGATTGCAGGCTCAAGAAGAGGCATTTAGCGAAGAAGAGGATAGAAGATCTGCATGGGCTGAATATTATGCACAACAAGGAGATTTTGAAAAAGCAAAGGAATTAGGCTGGGTAGAAAAACCTCAATGGCAAATCCATCAAGAACAAGAAGCTGCTGAAGCCCTAGCTTCAATTCCATCTTTAGAGGATCTTTAATTTATTCAAATTGAATTAAATTTGGAGAATTGAGAGCATAATTATGCTCGAGACAGGCGGAAATAGAAACCCAATCAGGTGTAGATCCATCTATCCAATCATATCTATGNCCAGGAATTAAACGCCAATCTAAGGGCAATTTCTTCAATTGNCCTTTTGCATATGCTAAACTATGCAACAGTGCTAACGGATCACTNCCNGGTAAATCATCTCTACCACATGCATATGTGAATAACAAATCACCTGCATGATATACTCCATGTCCATGAATGGTAACGTGACCAGGTGCATGTCCTGGAGAATGAGTAATTGTAAGTGAAATGTTACCTTGACTCCAAATTACTTCTGTTTGAGGAGCATGATTCCATAAATTAGTGAATTCTACCTTTCTGAAGACTACATGTGCCAAAAGTCCTGGATGGTTACATTCAACATGACCCCATACTTCTAAATCCGGAACTAAACGTTTCATTTGAGGAAAACCAGCAGCATGATCTCGATGTGTGTGTGTATAGAGAAGATGGGTTGGACGAAGACCTTCCTCTTCTAAGGCTTCAACCCAACGACTTGAATCAAAAGGGTCTACTATTGCTACAATTCCATTTTCTCTATCGATAAAGGCCGTGTTCATATTCATGTATCCGCCCATTTGAGTAATCCAAACTTCAATTCCACTTTCATCAACTGAACGATCGAATTCACCCGGTTTGAGCATGGTCTTTTCAGATAGAAGGAGGATATATGCGTTTATGATACAATATCTCTGTACCAATCAGTTGATAGATGACGAATGATAAGGGCATCTCATGGGCCAGCGTCAGCATTCCCTTATTTTGGCCGTGACCCTGGTTTTTACATTGATTGGTAGCGTTCAAGCTGAAACACAACAGGAGGTAATCACTCAGGCTGAGGGGCTAGACCCACATGATGGAATACACTATTTCGCAGGAACGACTTCAACATTCCAGATTTCAATCAAGAATACAGGTTTAGATGATGTATCTATTGAGATTAATCCTAGTTGTATGGCAACTTTCCAAATCATTAATCAAAATAGTGAAATTGTATATGATTTAGAAGATCATCGTCTTTGTCCTAACCAAAAACGTGGAGAGACTCTTACCTCAGCAGAAGTTGTAGATGTTGGGGAAATAAGTTATGATTGGACAAATGAAGATGGAATCCTCCCCGAGGGGATTTATGTTATTCGTATAGTTGGAGGAATTGAGACTATTCCATTAGAAATTGAAATTGACCTAAAGCATCAACAGAATTTGCCATCTAATCTGTACTTTGAAGCTGATTTCGCTTCGTTTTCTATGAATTCAGAGACTAGTACCCCAAATGATGTGTTGATAATGGGTGCAAAAATATACAACTCAGGATTAGAAGATGTCACAATTACTGGATTAGAATCATGTGATGTTTTATGGTCAATCACAAATCAGCCAACTTCTNTATCTAACNTAGGATGTGGAAATGGTGCCACTATTCCAGCAGGTGGAAGTCATCATTTGGGATGGATTTCATATTCTCTTTCTGAAATCGATGTAAGCGGTACTCTCTCTTCATCAATTTGGATGATGGGCTACGAAGAAGATGCTACGAGTAAAGATTGGAACCATATGATTGAAACATTCGAAGACACATCGGGGCTTTCTGTCATTGTTAATTCGATATCTCTTAGAGATGGACTTGCACCTACTGGTTCTGACATGGATTTCGAGATATCTATTCGTAATGACGGATCCATTGCTAAAACCATTGAATATGACATCAATTGCCCAACCTCGATATATGTCGTGAATGAAATGGGAACGCTGGTACATGATGATGCATGGAATAATAATGATTGCATAGGTCAAATTGAAACCATAAAAATTCAACCATCTTCAACAATTTCTCTTCATCAAACGAGTATTTCNGCATCCTATNATGAAGGATGTGGNTGGCATGGAGGTCAAATGGCTGCTGTGATTAAGGTTTCAAATCAAAGATTGTCATCATTTGTGCCCTTTGAAATTCAAGATGGATTAGCAGCAAAACAATGCAGAGCAAATCTTCAATCAACAGATAATATTGACTTCGTAATAGATACTCTAATAGAAACTGAAAGTGGAATAGTTGTAGATCTTTCGGTTACAAATGCAGGAGATGAGGATTTCACACTAATGTGGCAAGACGATTGTGTGATAAGATTGAATGTAATGAGAAATGATGNCNCTGCTATATCATCATCTATAACTGCTTGCGATATTTTTGATTCATATTCGACGTTGAAAACTGGTGATTCAATTAACATTGAAGATGTGCCTATCGATCTTTTACTGAAAGATGAGAGTATCGCAGGAACTCATTTTATTCAATTCAATCTTCGTTCCTATCCCTCCCTAGAAATTGAATATACACANAATATTGCTGAAACAAATAATCAGGATTTATCTTCTGAAGAAACAATTGAATCAAATGAAGAAGATATACAAATTGAAAATCAAGAGNANTTGATAATCCATACACTCTTAGAAGGAACTTGGAATCATGTTAGAACAAACACTGGAGGATGTTGGGTTCTAACTACACCTACAGGAGAAGAAACTGTTCTTGTTGGTTATGTTGATGTTACATTGAATCCAGTAACAGGAGATCAAGGTAGATATCGTATCACTAATGGAAATTCAGATATCCCTGAACATTGCTCTGAATGGAATAGTGGTTTTATTGTGCACGAAGTAATAGATCAGTGGACTCCTGAAGATGATGTTGTTGTTACATCTGAAATTGAAAGCGAACCCGCAGATAATATTGTTGAACTAATNATTCCAACTACTGCAGTTGTTGTTTCTACTTCATTGCTATCACTTTGTTTAGTTTTCATCCTAAATACAGAATGGATTCGTATTGCCGCATTAAATGGTGGACTAGCTCTAATTGGGATGGTTAGAAGACGTGATTACGACGGAGAATTTCAACGAGGTCGTGTTGTTGGATATCTAGTTGCAAACCCAGGAGTTCATTTCCGTGCACTTCTTGGGGCTTTGAACATGAGTAATGGACAACTTGCTCACCATCTCAAAGTATTGGAAGATCAAGAATTACTNTGGAGAAGAAGAGATGGAAGAATGATGAGATATTACCCCTCAACNGTAGACCAATTACTAGATGGAGAAAATCTTCCCGTACCTCTTCTTACTCCAGATCCGAACTCACTACAAGGAAGAATTCTGAACTTATTAGATGCTACAGGAAATGATATTGTTAATTTGAGTCAAAAAGAACTGTCTGATAGACTAGAAAGTAGTCAACAATTGATTAGTCATCATCTCAAAACCTTAGAAGGTTATGGCCTCATTGAAAGAGATAAGGTTGGATTAAGATATAGATATCGTTTAACAAGAGAGGCTATTTTCTTGTTGGAAANTACTGATTTCCCTCAAGATAGGTGAGGTAAATCCCACCGATTTGAAGAACTAGGTCTCAATCGATAGGATGTCGGGGGTGATGTAGTGAGTGAATACAAACCCGAAGATATTGAACTAAAATGGCAAAAAATTTGGAACGAGAAAGAAGTNTTTCATTCAGATGTTGATACTAGCCGACCGAAATTCTACTGTCTAGAAATGTTTCCTTATCCGTCTGGACACATGCATATGGGTCATGTGAGGAACTATAGTATTGGAGATAGTATGGCTCGGTTTCGACGATTAACTGGATTTAATGTTCTTTATCCAATGGGATATGACTCATTTGGTATGCCAGCAGAAAATGCTGCCATGAAGATAGGAGGGCATCCCCATGATGTCACATGGTCGAATATCGAAAGTATTCGTGGAGACCTAATTCGAATGGGGTTCTCATATGATTGGAGAAGAGAGTTAGCAACTAGTGATTCAGCATATTACCATTGGAATCAATGGATATTTCTTAAATTTCATGAAATGAAATTAGTAGAAAGAAGAACTGCTCCAACAAACTGGTGTGACGCTTGTAATACTGTCTTGGCGAATGAACAAGTGAAAAATAATCGATGTTGGAGGTGTAATGAAGAGGTTCGTCAAAAGCAATTCCCAAGTTGGTGGCTAAAAATGACACAATATACTGATCAGTTGCTTGATGATTTGGAAAATATAGATTTTCCAGATAATGTCAAAACGATGCAGAGAAATTGGATAGGTCGCTCTCATGGAGCAGAAATACACTTTCCAATCATTGACAGTAAAGAAGAAATCAAGGCATTTACCACAAGACCTGATACTATTTTTGGAGTTACATTTGTCACGTTGGCCCCAGAACATCCACTTTGTGAATCCTTAGTTTCAGGAACTAAATTTGAGAGTGATTTTCGTGAATTCGCCGAAGAGTGTAATAGAATGTCAGAATTTGATAGAATCAATATGCTTCGTGATAAAAAAGGAGTATTTCTCGGAAGATATGCTGAAAATCCATTGACAGGAGAACAAATTCCAATTTATGCAGGTAATTTTGTAGTTGCTTCTTATGGAACTGGGGCGGTTATGGCAGTTCCTGGGCATGATCAAAGAGACCATGACTTTGCTAAGAAATATGATTTACCTATCGTTCAGGTTCTATCAGAAGAAGAAGGAAAAGAGCCGAAAGCAACTGGTCGAGCTTTTGAGGGACTAGGTTGGATGGTTAACTCGCCTAAATCAGGATTTAACGGTCTTTATGGAGATGAGGCGAAAACTGCCGTTATTAATGCACTTGAAAAAGTAGGAAAAGGGAGGGGAACTATTCAAGATAGGCTCAAAGATTGGTTACTTAGTAGACAACGATTCTGGGGCACTCCAATCCCAATCATTCATTGCAATGAATGTGGTCCAGTACCTGTTCCTGAAAATGACCTACCAGTAGAGCTTCCTTTGGACGTGGTTTTCAAGGAAGGACAATCAGGAAACCCATTGGAATCTCATGAAGAATTTGTCAATGTAACATGTCCCGAATGTGGAATACCTGCAAAGAGAGAAACTGATACAATGGATACATTCTATGATTCATCATGGTACTTCCTGCGTTTTACTGATGCTCTAAATGAGTCAGTACCATTCGATAAAATCAAGGCAGATTACTGGATGGAAGATGGAGTCGATCTCTATATTGGAGGAATTGAGCATGCTATCATGCATCTCCTTTACGCACGATTCTTTACAAAAGCACTTCGAGATGTGGGACTGAACGATGTTTCTGAACCTTTCTCTAGGCTTGTTTGCCAGGGAATGGTAAATGCACCAACCCCTTATTGTGTTGATTGTAATGTTGAATATCATGTCGATTTAGACGGGCAAAAATGTCCTTCTTGTGATCTTAAATTAACCTCAAGATCTGCAAAAATGAGTAAAAGTTTGGGCAATACAGTAAGTCCAGAAATTATGATCACACGATTTGGTGCCGATACTGTTCGATTGTTCATCCTATTCAGTGCAAATCCTGAAGCCGGAATGGAATGGTCAGATTCAGCATTAGAAGCAAATCATAGACAAATGCATCAAATCTTTGGATCTTTGAAATTAATGGATTCAATTACTGATGATGTTGGATTAATGGATGATTGGTTATCGGCTAAAGTAAGAATGAATTTTTCGAAATGGATTGATGCAATGAATGACGTGAGAATCCGAGAGGGTGTGATGATAAGTCACTTCGATATGCTAAGTGATCTACAATGGGCTATTCGTAGAGGAGGAATTGGAAGAAATACACTTCTAATATTCATGAAAAAATGGGGGCAAATGCTCTATCCAGCAACTCCTCACTTAGCTGAAGAATGGAATNATATTATTGGAGAAAATAGATTATTGGCCGAGACTATAATCATCAATGATCCTGAAAATAAAAATGATATTGTTACTCTAGCGGCCGAATCAACACTTCGAAACTTAATNGACAATGCTAGAAATGTAAAGGGGTTAGCAGAAAGACATACTAATTCTCCATTGACTAAATTAGTTATTCAAACATCACCTAAATGGAAAATTCAATTAATGCTTGAAGCGATGGAATTACATGCACAAAATTTTGATTTCATGAAAGAGGGNCAATCATTTATCCAATCTCATTCACTCTTCCAAGATGATTCAAAAAGAGGTGAAGTAATGCAATATTGGAGAATGTTGACTATTGGCTCAAAGAAATCTCGAGGTAGAGTATTTACATTAACAGAAGGGGAGCGTATCTTGATTACATCTGGTTTTGATGAAGCGGAATATATTTTGAAAGCGTCAGAGTTTATTTCCGAAACAATCGATGTTCATGATGTTGCTGTTTATGCTGCAGGAACAAAAGAGGATATTGCTGGAAAAGCTAAGTTTGCTATTCCTTTGCAACCTGGTCTTGCCTTCCTTTGATCAAACCCTCGTATTGATAGATGGTCGTTAACTAGACTGGTTTGTGAGAAGAGTGGAAGAATGGGATGTTAAGGATGAATTAACGTGCCAAAAAGCGATTGAAAGATTCGATCTAAGTCCTCGCCCAATGGGGATCCCAACTGATATAGATCCCCCTCCAAAAACAATTCACATTGATTGGCCGGTAAATCCTATACCGATTGAGGTACAGAAAAATGTAGGAAAAAAAATTGTTAAACGAGGAGAATTTGGTTGGTTGTCGGATGAAAAAGTAGATGAAATNGTAGAAATTATCGCTGATTTCCCTATAACTCTTGAACAAGCGTTATCTCTTCGTGCTGCAATTAATCAAGAAAAATCCGTATATTCACATCATCGAATAATGGATAGAAAGAAAGAGTTGAAGCGGCGATATGACAATGGTACTGACATTTTAGAATTAGCAAAAATTGTTGACGGCCCCCCAGTAAATGTATTTAGGGCGATATTAAGTGCTAGAAACTTTGGAAAAAATCGGATCAAAACTTTACTCAAAGAACCAGGTAGAATGAGTAATCGAGATCAAGAGCAATTCAGAATCGCTGAAGATGCAGATCGTGTTTCTAATGTAGATCAAACTGAGACGCATATTGCAGCAGATCTTTTTGAAGATGTTTTATGCGAACATTTCGACTCTTTGGGAATTAGATTTCGACGACAAGCAGAATTAGTGAAAGAGCAAGTAGAATCTGAAGGAAGGCCTGTTCGTACCCCTGATTTATTATTCTTAGATGATCTTAGGATTAATGGGATTCCATGTGCTTGGATAGATGCAAAGCATTTTTTTGGTTCTGCATTGAGTTTTCCAAGGAAAAAAACTCAGAAGCAAATTAATCGATACACTGAAGCATACGGGCAAGGAGCGATAATTTATCGCCATGGTTTCTGTGACGGACTGAATTTTCAAGGTGCACAGAAATTAGATGCTGGGCCTGTAGATCTTAGTTTATTGATAGAACATAATGATAATCGTTCATGATATTCTGCCAATTCTTGTTGATAAACATCCGAGATCAGTCAATCGATGTATCAGAATTTCTGCATATTCAAGCCAACCTTCGTCCTCGATATCCTTCGGTACCACCACTACACTTTCACCTAGCATACAGAGAAGAACACAAAGTCTAGGTTCAAACGATCTCAAAGCCCATTTTACTTCATTCAGAAGTCCCCTTCTATCTGCATCATCTAGTAATCCTGAGGCTTCAGCAAAATTTTCAGACTCATGAATAATTTGTGACCATCTTGATTGATTCCATTGGCCCTTTCCCAATAATTCCATNGATTGTACTCCAGCAGACCGTATCTTTGAACTCCATTCTTCAGAATCAATATATTCCGAAGTATGTCGAGATTTGGTTTTTCGCCATACAGCAAGGACTGGAATTGGGCTTTCCCAAGATTCTGATTTACCTGGGCCTGCTAGAAATTTTTCTCCATGAATCCGATATGGAGAACCTGGATTGGTCCGACGAGCAACTCCTCCTGCATGTAATGCTGTAATATCACCTAAACCTCCACTAAGTTTTCTCTCCACAAGATGTGCAATCATCCAAGCAGCACTATCTTGTTCATTTACTGGAAGAGAAGACATTGCAAGTAAACATCTAGCTGCAGATAGGGCTCCAGCTGCAGATAAACCAAATCCTTGAGAAAATGGTAATTGAGATTGAACATCAAATGTATGATGCATTGAGGATAACCCTTGATCAAATTTAATGCATTCAAGGAGAACTTCTCTTTGCAATTCATCATCAGAAGGGTGACCATTGATAATTACTGTAATACCCATTGATGTTGATGGATCTGATCTGCACGATGTGGATAAGCCAGCCTCTAAACACAATCCTACTCCATATGACCCCTGTTGTAAAGGATCATCTGAATCGGAATGAACTGTGAATGCAAGAGTGACGTGAGCACCAGAACGTGAGGAAGTCGTGACCACCATCAACACTGGCTGAATCAAAGTACTTCTTCAAGGTCTTCTGAAATATTATTCAAACGGGTTGAAAGTATCGTACTTGCCTGCTCAAATATGTTGCGTGGACTCATTGACCCGTCGGACTCGAATTGCAGTATAAATTCTCCAGGTACATCTTCCAAAGTAATCGCATCAGAAAATTCTCTTCCGTGGTCTGTACTTGGACCAACGTGGAGTAAATCTTTCTTCATTTTATCAACCAATGAAATATCTTCTATTCTTCCATTCTTTCCAAAATCTTTCTCTTTGATTGAAAGTCCTAAGCCCCATAGTACCTTTGCAGATTTCTTATCGTGTAAGACCGCATGTTGGCGAGCATAAAATGTAGTGCCTACTACTGGTTGCCACTTTACATGATCTCTTCCATAGCCCATATTTGCACGAGCAATGAAATCGATTGTCTGACCAGCATACAATTTCGTGATTGTGATATCTTCGAATTCCTCGGGAATTGAAAATTTCAAATCTCCAAGCACTTCTAAATCTCTAGCCTTAACGCACCGTCCTTCGGGTTCTCCTCGAACCATGCAACGATAGATGATTTCACAAATAGGACATCCTCTTTGGGATTCTACTATATCTGCACAATTAGGGCATTCCTCTGGAATATAGAATTCTGAGCCCTCGGAAGGTATAGGAATCATAGCCAAGCGATGGGCAACCATTTCGTCAGGTAGTGGACCAACACTTTCCCATATTACTCCGTCTTCTTCTGTTGTAGACTGTGTAAATCGAACTTTGTGAATTGCCATTTTTGGTGTATCTGCCATCATAGTTCTTCGAAGTGCATTGACACTGGCACGATCTGTACCCTTCAATAGGATTCGAATACTGTGATTTTCTTCTTCAATAATCTCGCTATCCATTTCTATTCCTCCATTATCAAACTCTTCGCCCTCTTCGGCCACCCTTTTTCTT
>NZTS01000025.1 GCA_002697105.1 Methanobacteriota archaeon
TATCCATGCATGCGCAGTTGAACCAGGAATCCCCCATCCAGTAGTTTGAGCAATTCCCATTGGGCCTCTCAAAGAGATTCCTCTTGTTCTGTTCGCTTCAACAGGGATAATTACGGTGTAGGTCGAATTTGGAGATTCATTCGGAGATAATGTGAGTAAGATACTACCTTCGTCGGAACCAAGTGCATCAGAAGGTACACTGATTCGAAGGGTGGGCGACCAACTTTCTCCTGAGTCAATACTAATATTTTCTAAAGGATTCAAGGCATTCACCGTCCAATTATTTGGCAATTGACTTGAATCAATTTCCATGTTCCAAGTAGCATCGTTTTTTCCAGTATTTGTGACTAATAATTCCACATCTTTACTTGCACCTGGATCGATTCTAATTAATCCTCCATCGATTGAAACGGCATATGGCTCAAGAATTGTTAGAGTTCTATTTTGTTGATTATTATCCACTCTAGTTTCGGTTAAATTCTGAAATGGATCGATAACCATGCTGAACGAATGTGTCCCTAAACTTCCAGACCAATCAACATTTATNGATCCAAAATTNCCATTTCCTGTTGGNCCCACAGGNTCCATTGCTGGTATTCTATCCCTNCCTATCTCAATTCCATCTGCATACAGAATTACATCAACGTCTTTCTCAGTTGCGATAGTTCCCACGTTTTCAACGTAGGCAGTAATTGTNGTCATTTCGNCTGGATCTGGAGCAGTTGGGTTGAATTCAATGCCACTTCCGTCCAAGAATGGACGAACATCAGCAGCCGCATGAGATATTACNANATCTCCTAGAATAATATCTAGAAGTGCATCTCCATCNACATCGGCTAAGGCAACAGAAGACCACAAACGNGTTTCNACTTCGAGATCNTCTTCCCATTCTAATGAAATCGCGACACTAGTTCCCTCATCTCCATCATATGCAAAAATAGATCTTCCATAAGGTACTAGAATTTCTGGCTCTCCTGACCCATCTAGGTCCATCCAAAAGGGCGGAGCAACAGCAATCTCATCATTGGGGTTTCCGCTTGATGCTTCTAATGTTCTATACCATCTTTGAACAGGACTACTTTGTGAGACATCATGACATCCTATCATTGCATCTCTACTTGTAGTATCAGATCTCCAGGTAACCCAACATACTCTGTCGTCTAATCCATCATTATCTGAATCTAGAACAAGTGGAGGTGCATCTGCATAACCATCACGAGCATTAAACGACCAAATTTCAGATGCACTTGTTGCTTCAATTGCAATAAATTCTGCACCATCTGTAACTCCATTCCCCCCTAAATCTGTAGGGATTGTGATAATCAATTCAGGCGCTGCATCAGAATCCAATTGTGCCACTACTGGACCAGGTAATCGGATTCTTGGTGAATCTGATGCTCCTCCATCTAGATTGCCTAAAGATGAACCACCTGACCAAGCCGAAGCTCCGGTTTCTCCGTCCAATCGCCAAGCCCACATCAATCCATCATCGTTCTCTATTGTTGTTAAGAATACAGCCGCGCTATCTGCTCCCAGAACTGCAAAGGTAAGATCTGATGGATGAGACCCGGATTCAATTTCTGCTCTCCAGTTCTCCTCTGGAGCACCAGTAACAGGAAGCGAAAGAGAGATGATTACAGGAGTATTGGTAGATTCGGAAATAGCAGGAATAGCAATTTCTGGATTGCCATCAAGGTCTAAGTCTGCAACAACTGGTTGAGCAGTAGGGTGATGGTCTCCAGTAATTCCAGATGTATAAGCGCCTTGAGGATGTTCTAGGCTCAATGCTTCATCAGACCATGTCCACAGTTTTTGACTAGAATGTGTACCGCTAGCAATCCATCCTGTTGCAGTACATTGTAGTTCAGGAGCCCATAATTCAACATTCAATGTTCCCTGTGAATCAAAAATTACGATAATCTCTGGTTTTCCGTCGTCATCAATATCTGCAACAATCGGACCTGCCTTCATTGGACGCGTTGGTCCGAGATCTTCTTCCCATGCTACTACAGCATCTTCTCCTTCGATAATTCGTAAAATTGAATGTTCAGTTCCTGCAACATCGTTTGTCTGAATAATTACTGGAAAAAGTGACGAACCTCCGCATTCCTCAAAATGTCCTTGAGGTGAAGTTATTGATTGAGAAAAATTTCCGATTACAGTTGACAGTGAGGGTGTTCCGATTGGATTGGAAGATAATTTCCAATTTATGATTGGATCTAGAATAGTTCCTAGTTTCTCTGCTTCGCTTGGTGTGCCCTCTCCTGCGCCCCCATCAGCAGCATGGACAGGAGGAGTTTGTCTTCTATCTGGTCCTCCTCCAAATTGACCCCAAGGTTGGTCAGGATTCCATGGATCAGCATTTCTAGCGTTGGAACTAGAGAGGTTCTCTACTGTCTGGAATTCATATTCAATTTGAGACCAGGGCATCAAAATTAGCGCTAGAATTACGAGTATTGAAAATCTCGCTTTTACAAGGTTGTTCACAACGTTCCCTCACTAATCTATACATATGTACATACCAGAACACTTCAACGTTTGGCGAAGTAGGTTGCAAATCATAGTGAATAGTAGACAGTTGCCTTTCTCCACAGCCTAATTTGAGGAATATCCGGGTAGGCTTAAATGGAAGTCGAAGTTCGGCCGTTTGTACTACTCTTCTTGAGGCGTTGCCGATGATGGACGAGCAGGGTTTTTCCCTCTCGTTCTCATTAGCGCTGAGAGAGGGGAGTTGGAGGCATGAAATATGTATTACATCATTGAGAAAGAAGACACGATTCGTATTCCGCCAGAATATATGCACTTGACAGATTCTCTTGAACAAACAATCGATATTTTGGCATTGAACGCGTTTGAAGGTAGATATGATCCTGATTCTGANGATTTNATTTTACTAACATTCGATCATCAGGTTGTTGGTAGAGGAAGAGTCATTCATGGTGATGGAGCCATTTATCAAAATGTTCGATATCAAGCATTGATGTTTTCTATGGACCAAGGAGAAGTAGTAGACGGTAAAATTCAGAAGGTAAATGAATTCGGAGCGTTCGTTTTAATCGGCCCAACTGAAGCTCTACTCCATAAATCTCAGATTTTTGAAGAGCCAGTAAACGTAGAAATGTCACAAGGAATTGCTCGAATTATTGGNGCTCAATCCGGAAGACATATTGGGGAATCAAGTCATATCAGAGCTAGGATTGTTTCTAAATCCATTAACCATAACGATCCTCGAAGTAGTAAGATTGGACTGAATTGTAAACAACCNGGTCTTGGAGCATANGAATGGTTACAGGAGGATGCTTGAGATGGCAACAATTCCTTTCGCATGTGCCGAATGTAATGCAATTTTACCTGATGATGCAGATCAGTGCAACCATTGTCCAACATCTCCTGTTTCTAGAGATTGGCAAGGATTAGTTATCGTTCTTAATCCTGAGATGTCAGAAGTGGGAAAACGAATGGGTGTGACTCGACCAGGAAGCTACGCTCTGAAGGTGAACGTACGTTAGGTGATTGAATGAATATCGACAACAGAATCGAAAATGAAATCCTTGAGCGTGTGGAACTACATTTCACTGTCGAACATCCTAAAGATCCTACCCCCAGCCTTCGTGAGTTGATTGATATGGTCAATCGGATGGAACCTGGATCNNTCAAATCTCAAACCTATATCATGAAAGTTAATTCACGTTTTGGTCGTTCATCAACTACTGGAGTAGCACATGTATATTCTAATTCTGATGCTGCAGAAAATACNGTTCCGACTTACGTTAAAGATAGACATGTTCGGCGTGGTGCNCATTCTGAACCAGTTGAAGAAGAAGCAGTTGAAGAAGAAGCAGTTGAAGAAGAATCAGAAGATTCAGAATCAGATGAGGAGGAATCATAATGGGTGAAAAATGGCGTAATTCTAAGGTTGGAAAGTATGATGTTTCCAGCGGGGAACTTGTTCGAAAAGGCGAGTTCTGTCCTAATCCTACTTGTGGTCCAGGGATATTCCTAGCTGTTCATGCCGACCGTGTCTCATGCGGCAGATGTGGATATACTAGAGGATTAAATGATAAAATTCCAGAACCGTCGAGTTCTGAGGAAGAAGAATAACTCACATAGAAAAATCGTGCCATTTTCCATCGTTTGATATTACTCTTGGATTTTCATTTTCATCTATCCAAAGGCCGATNTCATTTCTGGAGGTGATGGTTGTTTCTGTCCCATCATGTCGCCATCCCGTCCAAATCCAACCATTAACTGATTCTCGAGCGAAATTTACTGGACCAGGGATTCTGTGAGTTGAAATCAATTCTAAATTTGAATTTAATAAATGCAATTTTCGATTGTCCTCCGAAATAGCCCAAGAATTTTGTCCTCTCCATGTTCCTGTATTTTTTCCTTTGAAAGGTAATCGGCCGCGATTGATTTCTTTACCATCGTCTAATGATAATGAAACCCAAGATCCTCTTTCATCGAATAGAATGAGATCATCTNCATCTAAATGTATAGATTGAGCATGTGTATCGACATTACCATATTTATTCTCATTAGTTTTCCATGTTATATTTTCCCATGGTTTAGGCCAGTCCGGGATTTCAGTTCTCCAGATTTCTTTGGGTCCATCCTCACTTGATTCTAAGAAATACACACCACGATTCATAGAAACGAAAGCAAATTTATTCTGAAATGAAGTTATAGCCAAGACTTCAGCATCTAAACTGTGAAGCCACAATTGGTTTTCATGACCAATAATTCCGTTTGAATTTTGTAATTCAGTTCGATTNGAATAGTTTGCTTTCCAATTGTCTTCGAGGAGATTCATCCCACCCATCATTGAAACTCTTATCTCTGCATCCATCCAAGTAATTATTGCAATATCTTCGCATTTTATTGCCTGTTGAACTGGAATTGGATAAGGTTGTTCAGGTTCTCTCCAATCTGACATTTTTTCTGTTGTTCTCTGAATTCTTCCATCCATTAATCGAACTAAAATTTCGTCCCCCATTTCCCAAACATGGAGGGCGGGGCCACTCGCAGGGGGTAATGCCATGTCTAGAGATTGAAATTAACTGTTTTTAAATCGTTTTTTTTTCCGGTAATATTCTTATCTGAGTCTAGCGGATTAGGAAATAGGGAGTTACAATGAGTTCTATTTCACTACTTGTTGTTTCAGATCTTGATGTTGGTTCTACCGTTCAAGGTGATGCACTACTAAACAGAGGAGGTTGGAAAGAAATGGATTCAGTTGATGGAGGTAGNGTTTGGCACCATNCAAGTTCGTCAGTACATTTGTGGTGGAGANCAGAGTCACATCTTTTTAGNGATCATCTGGATGAAACATATAGAAATTCTACAGGTTTTGAAATATCTGAAGTTTTNTTCCTTTCNCGCCATGTTGCAGCATCCGGTTTACCTAGTTTAACTTTGCATGCTATNGGTGTTCTTGGTTCAGAGCCTTTAGGTGAANCAGCAAAATTTGGTGGAATAAACGGACAAGCTGTCCCCCCCTCTCCTCGCTTTGCTTCNCTGTTTCGAAGATTAAANCGGATTGCTAAGAGTCATGGTTTAACCGATGAATTTGATATAACTCTTGAAACAACTCANCATGGTCCTTTGCTATTGACTCCATCATTATTTATCGAGATAGGATCNACCNNCGAGCATTGGGGTCGAGAAGATGCAGCAAATGTATGGGCTGATGTTCTTAGTGAAGAGTTAGGATTGGATTCAGACATTCCTTTATCTCAAAGTAATGAAGTCGTGATGGTTGGTATTGGAGGAGGTCATTATGCTCCTCGTCACAGGAATGTATTGTTGGAAACAAATGCATTAACAGGTCATCTGTTGGCNANTTACTCGTTGAATATGTATCGCCCAGAAGGAGATTGGGATCCACTTTCTGATGAATTACCTGAAGGTCCATGGATAAATTCAATCGATGTAGCAATTAAACAGACAACAGACTCTTTTCCTAATCATAAAGTGGTTGCACACCTAGATCGAAAGTCATTCAAAGGATGGCAGAGACAATCAATCAAGAGATATTTACAGTCGATAAACATCGAAATTTTTCGACTTGCAGACTTTGTAAATTATGAAACTTGAATCGGTAATCGTCATAGCCTTATTCTTCTACACAGGCTCATGGGGATACTTGGGCGAGTGGTGGTAACCNTTCTTCCGATNATGCCTAAATTCATTGTTGGTTGGGTTTCACGCCGCTATCATGCTGGAATAGATCTTGACTCTGCTNTTGAAACAATGAATCGTCTCTCAAAAGAGGGTGCTTGTTTTACAGTCGATGTTCTTGGTGAAGAGATCACAACAATGGAAGAAGCTCAATTTTTCATTGATGAATATGATCGCGTTTTAGACAGTATTGTTGCTCAGAAAATTGATGCAAACTTATCNATTAAGCCGACAGCATTTGGATTATTGATAGANCCTACTGCTGCAGAAAAATCAATGGAAGAACTTCTTCGTAAAGCGGCCTTACATGATATTTTTGTGCGTTTAGATATGGAAGACCACAGGGTTACTCAAAGGACAATTGATTTGGTACTAAGCCTTCATCAAATGGGGCTGAAGAACGTAGGTACAGTACTACAAGGTAGGTTGTTTAGGACACTAGATGACATTGTATATTTGACTGAAAAATTGGGAGGGAATGCCGATCATAGAATATGTAAGGGAATTTATTTAGAATCTGAAAAGATCGCTCATACAGAAAAAAAATCCATCACTAAGGCAACTAATGAAGCAATTGATGCGATGTTAGAATCTGGTGCTTACACTGCTATAGCATCCCACGATACGGTCGTTATCGAACATTCAATTTCGTCACTAAAAAGAATGGGAATGGGTCCAAATATCTCAGATCCTAGGTCTAATGCTGGTTCTTCAAGAATTGGTAAAGGACCAGGATATGAATTTCAGATGTTATTAGGGGTTCGAGGAGATATTCGTAGAAAACTAGCTAAACAAGGCCATAGGACTCGAATATATCTTCCTTATGGGTCAAAGTGGTACGAGTATGGAATACGGAGGTTACGTGAAAATCCAGATGTTGCTTGGCATATCACCAAAGCTCTTCTGATGCCATGGTCAAATCGTAGATGATTAATTTCTTCGAAATCGCCGTCGGGGTTCCGGTGGTGGATGTAAGTAAATTCTTCGGATTTGTGAGGCCTCCCTCCTTCCAGTAAGAGTCCGTCCGCGACCGGTATGAATTGCTCGAATCCTCCATTTCCTTCCTTCAAATTCAATGATAGAACCACAAACAAAAATTTCTTCTGGGTCACTTTCTTTTATTGAAGTTCTACTCTCTTCACCTTCTGTCATTGTAATCTTGATTCGGACCAAATCACACCTTACTGCCCATGCTGAAACGACATTATTGGGTTGAGTAGATTGTACTGATTGTTCTTGTTTCAGATGAAGTTGAGTAACTCTCCATAATTTATCATCATGGTCAAATACATCATTAACATAAATGGTTTCATCCTCGTCAATTTCAATTTCTTCAACGATACTATGAGCCCCGTCTGATAGAGTGAATTTTATTCTAACTTCTTTAGGTGGTCTAACTTCGAGTAAGTAGATGTGGCTACATCCTTCACAACGAACCTTGTAATCGGTTCCTCCTCCTTTGTTTTTTTCAGAAAGAATTTCATGAATTTGCCAAGTTCCGCAAGAAGGACATAATTCAATGTGAACTAAATCCTCCTCTGCATCATCACCTGTCTCATCCATAACTGCTCCCCCTCGCACTTCTGTTTTATGCCTGTTGATGAAGAAATTCAAAGCAGTTGGGTGAGAGGAGTGGTTATGGATGGAGGGGGTTTACCTCAGTTTTCTCAGGAGGACATCATGACTGCGTTGCTTTCTGAATCTAAAGAAAGAGATCAAGAGGAGCCTGAAATAGCAGCCAACATCACTCAACAGATGCTGCACATGGAACTAGAACCTCTTCCTCGATCTATGAGGTCAAGATTCAGAGATATTGTTGAACGTCTATCTCCAAATAGATTAATTGAAGTTGGAGCGGGTATAGGTCATCTAAGTGCTTGGTTTCATGATATTTGGGTTGATTCTNAACATCCCGAATCATANGTAATGATAGAAGAAGGCAACCGATTTGGTGTAATACTACAGCGAATTGTTGATCGATTTGATGCAAATTCTTGGTGTTCGGTATATGTTGGTTCTTGGGAATCCATGTCNAGTGAAGCAACAGCATGGCTTGCTGCNAATGCTTCAACTCCNGAAGTAGCTCGAACNGGAGCTCCTCTACCCGTTCCTGCAGATGTAGTGGTTGTACACTCAGATTGGAGAGGACAGGTTCAAGATGTTGTAAATGCACTTTCTTTGGTACGCTTAGGCGGAGTAGTCCTAACTCCTGAGCCATTGGTGCCTACCGCTGATGTAGGTGATTATCCCTCTGGAAAACCCANCAATGATCAACAAATGAGAGTTGAAGTTTTCAATCAATGGATTCGTCATATGAAAGATTGGAATGAAAATCAAGCGGTTGGATTCACTGAGGTAGGAGGAGGGACGATTGTTGCTATTCGTCGTTTAACTTAGATTTCCTTCGTTTATACCAAATCACTGATGCAGCAATNAANAATCCACTCAGTCCNAACAATCCTACAGTAATAGTTNCNGAATTTTCTGCAATNGTATANGAGATGTGTTTAGGNCAATCNGGAGATCTCGCANNTTCAGAATTNGGTTCAAATGCNAGAGCTCGACCATCAAGTGAATTGGANCCTGTTGGAAGTGGTATATCCATATGNGNCAAAGCAGTAACTGCAACATCGACTACCACNGAATTTTCCATTTCCCCTAATACTGTATCTCCNCCCCTTACCATCATTAATGTGGTTCTATCAATTTCTGTGGATGGGCTATGTGAGAATTCAAANGCTCCNCCTCCGCCATGGTCACTTGTGATGATTACCAACCATTCCTCAAATGGATCGCGGTCATCTAATATTTCTAGCAATTCGAAAGCTCGTTGATCTGCAAGTTTAACCGCATCAACATATTCTTCCGACANAGGAGAAAAACCATGTCTATGTCCAGCATAGTCTGGATCATCATAAGCAACGAACAAGACATCCAAGGACGAGTCGTCTTGTAGTATCTCTACCGCTCTAACATGTAGGTCTTCATCTTCTTCAAATCGTTCTTGACTGTCTGCTANNTCCTTGCCAATTATAGTNGAATCTATTGGTTCCCAATAAACGAGACTTGTAGTNTCAAGTGATGAATCATGGGCTTCAATTAATTCAAAAATATCGGGATTAGAATCTAATTTATGGTTGTCGAATCCATTATCAAAAACTCCATGCCTATCGCACCAAACCCCCGTTAACATACTCGACCATGATGGTCCAGATACTGAAATTGGNCCAACATCAGAAGAATATGTCCATGCGCCTTCCTGTTGCATTCTACCAAATGCGCTATTATCTTCCGAGGATACAATATTTGCAACATCTCCNCTAACCCCATCAATNCCAATGATTAGTACTTTGTTTGNAATGATAGGTGTTAACAAATCATCNTGAAACTCATGTAACTCATTNTGGGAATTATTATTTGGAGATTCGCCATTTACCTCTTGNAATAATTTTGCAGCATTTAATTTACCATATCCACGTAAATCATCATGANCTGGGTTTCCATTACTTGCAGAATTCATCAAATGATTTTTCATGGATTCAATTGCNTCTTGTCCACCATCAACTGCTCCAGGTTTAAGATTCGGTGAACCTTCAAGGGTTAGCGCGATAGCTCCCGTCGCAAATGCTGTTGCTGCACTAGTACCAGAGGAGGATCCCCATCCATATTGGATAACACCACTAGAATTTGTAGCCATCAATACTGCTACTTCATGTCCTCCGGCAGTAATTTCTGGTTTCATATCAGGATCACTATTTGGTAACCGAGGTGGGAAGAAACCCCCATCATTATCTCCTTCACTACTACCCTCCCATATCTCTCCAAATCTATCATGTCCTCCGACACAAATGACTCTTTGAATTGAACCAGGACTCTCTACATCTCCATCATCATCTGGACCACCATCATTTCCTGCTGCTGCAACAACGAATATCCCTAAGTCTAATGCGTCTTGAACGGCATTTTCTGACTCATCAGTTGATTGTCCGAAAAATCTGAATCCGGGGCTGCCACCCAAACTCATGCTAATGATATCGGTTTCTTGATTGATGCACCAATTAACTGCGGAGGCAATCGTCTCATCATTTCCTGAGCCTGAATAGTCCAATGCTTTAACCACATGAAGAGAAACACCTTGGGCAACGCCTGGAATACTTCCATGAGCAACTAAAATACCTGCCATAGCAGTTCCATGTCCTTCATCATCGTATGGTTCGCTTCTATTGTCTATCAAGTCTAACCAACCCGCTAGTTGAATATCTCGAAGATGGGGGTGATTCAGTTCAATTCCTGTATCAATTATGCAGACATGTACGCCGCTTCCAGACCAATCTCCCATTTCATTAAAACCACTTGTTGAAAGATGATCATAATGCCAATCAATTAGTTGACTTGAAGGACCCCATACACCCTGTTCCACTCCTTTATTGATGTAAAATAAAGCGCCCACGGAAACTGAAAGGATCAGAATTAAACTGAGAACAATACTAATCAAGAAACCAAATGAATCGGATTCTTCATTATTAGAAATAAGGCTATACGATATCAATTTTCGAAAAAATAGTCTTATTTTCCTAAGGGTTTTTCTTGCAGAATGAATTACCAAGTCTTCCCACATCGTATCACTCAGGATCTTGGAATAGCTTCAACCAGTTCAGTGATGGCTTCAACGGCCAGTTTTGCTTCATCTAATGTATTGTAAGCGTATGATGAAAATCTCAATGAACCTCTGGGTGTTTGATTTTCATGGAACCAAGGATCTACACAGTGCAGGCCGCTTCTTGCATATATGCCAAATGCTTCATCCAATAGCATTGAGAATTGATGCGGGTCTCTTCCTTCCATCAATATTGAGGTTATTCCTCCTCTTTCTTCTGCAGATTCGGGTCCAATAATAGACATACCATCCAAGTCCTTTACTCCGTTAGAAATGATTGTATTAATTTCAACTTCTCTATTATGGACCTGTTCCATGGATAATTCATTTAGTATTTTAACAGCAGAATTTGTGCCATAATATCCAGCATAATGTCCTAGTCCACCCTCTAAGTGGGGTGCTCCCGGCTTGAATGTAAATCCATCCAATGAAGAATGGGAAACAGTTTGTCCTCCTGCTGCAATAGACTTCAATTGGTCAAATCCCTCGGGAGAACCTATTAGAGCTCCCATTCCAGAAGGCCCCATCATTTTGTGTATGCTAAATGCAACAAAATCAGCTCCTATTTCCCTAATATTGACTGGTCGATGAGGTACAGATTGTGCAGCATCAAGAAGGTACAAAGCATCGTGATCTTTTGCTATCTTTCCACATTCTTTAGCCGGAATGGAAGTTCCATCAAGATTTCGAGAATGACTCAATGCAACCATTCTAAGGTTACTTCCAGCTTCAGAACATAGTTGTTCAAACTGCTCAAGGTCGAAACGTCCATCCTCGTTTGTTTTAGTGACCTTAACTTCAACACTTTCTTGCATTCTCCAAGGAATTGAATTTGAATTGTGTTCCTTATCAGAAATGATAACTATATCTCCTTTAGACCAATTAATTCCATGGGCAACTTGGTTGATCGCTTGAGTTGTATTTCTGCTGAAAACAACATTTGATGCGCCTTCTGCTCCGACAAGTTTTGCGATTCCATCTCTTGCAGAAAATTCAGTTCTTGTTACCGCCATACCCCATTTATGGGCGCTTCTTCCACCGCAAGATGGTTCTCTAGTGTAATAGTGGTTGATTGCATCTATAACTGGTTGTGGTCTAAGAGTTACACATGCATTATCGAGATATATTGGGCCGTTCTCAGAAATAGTAGGGACAGATTCACGCAGTTGTTTTAGATTCATCACCATGCCTCCTCTAACGGGAATACATCGGATACTGATGTTTCTCTTCCACATTTATTGCATGCAATTACAGAAGGGATTTCCATTCCACATTTGTTACAATCTTGTCCAACAGGATTCACTTCGCCACACCCTTCCTTAGGGCATGGGGCGACGATGATTCCTTCATCAGTCATTTGCATCATACTTACTTCTCCACAGTGAGGGCATGTTCCTGATGAGTTGTCTGTGCTACTTACTTCTATACCTGCTTGTCTTGATCTTTCTGACTCTATGGTAGTTGTACTATTCCCTAACATAAATTGTGGATACCATAGAATTAGGTTGAAAATAAGGATGAAGGTCCAAGTTGATATTAGATGTAAGAAATATGTGAACATTCTAGAAGATTCAAATGGAGGTCTGGGAGAAACGTGATGAGCTCCAGCCCAAGCAGAGATATTCACTAATATTGCAAACAAGAAAAGCATTAATGTCCACCCTGCAAGACTATGATCTCTCTCTGCACGTTTTTGTTCCCTAGGGTCTGGATGAGGATGGTGTACTTCGACGTGAAGGTCTCTCGTTTCGGAAACCGATCGATTAAGAATGACTGTCAATATAAACAACATAACAATATTAGAAATATATACAGGTAAGGCTGCTAACAATCCTGTATCTCGGGGGAACGATGGGTTCGATGAGTGTACAGATACCATACCAATTTGTACTGCAATTATTCCAGCTATAAGATAAAGAGAATGTGACCGCATAAGTGGATATATCGCCCAGTTAATGCCAATAGCAGCAATCCATAATGCTCCACTCAGAAAGGTAAGAAATATTGCTGCTGCATTTGCTTGAAGAATACCAGAATCAGGATCAAATGGATTAATGCCCATTGTATTGTAATCTCCTCCACTTGATAGTTCTCCGACTCCTAAGTCCCAAGCACCGGCAATAGATCCTAGAATCGCCAACCCAACTGCCATCAGGTGCGTGCTAGTCCAATTTTTACGAACTAATCCGTACATGTAAGGAAATTCAGTAATCATCCTATCAAGAGATTCTAAACGTGGATGCCAATTTCTGGTATTTGTGAATAAATCAGTATCAGAAAGGCGAGGCATGTCGTCCGGGAGTTCGATCCCGTCCAACACCTCGCGTTCTTTCATGATTCTATCAAGGCAAGGCCGGTCATGAATGCACCGATGATTATTGTTGGAATGGCGCCGAGACGGAGATTTGAACTCCGGAGGGAAAATCCCACATGATTTCCAGTCATGCGCAATACCAGGCTATGCGATCTCGGCAGCAATCAATCCGAGAACCCTTTTGGTTTTCACGCTACCGCTTGAAGAAAACTCAGAAAGTAATGTAATTCCACTTCGGTATTATCTTTGTTGGAACATTTGAGGAGGAGGAGGAACAACCGCCCGTTGAGGAGTTCTCCTTCTTTGTCTGGCAGTGTTCATTGGTAACGGTGTTTGCCAAGGGTCTGGAGAGACAGTTGGGCGTGAACGAATTACTCGGACGAATAATATCATTGACAGCAGCACCACAACACCGAGCAAAGCGTATATCAACACATCCGTCCCTATCATGAACCTAGCAAAATCCATTCGTATATGAAGTGCTGTAAATTGCCAATGATTCAATTCTCAAATGAAATCTTTGGATTTTTTTCCGTAGCGATTAAACCGAAGTCCCGATTCGTTAAGACGACGCCACTGTGGCTTAGGGGTATAGCGACGCCTTGGTAAGGCGTAGGTCGCGAGTTCAATTCTCGCCAGTGGCTCTCTTGGCAATTGTCATATTTTGTTATAATCTACATATCAAGAATGAACATTCTTGCAAGTTTATAGACTCTAAACATCGGGCGTAAGCCTTGAGGGATAACTCCCTCGGATGGGATAAAATGACAATAACAGGTAAGCATAAGAATTCATCTTCAGGTGATTCTATGGATGAATTACGATCGGAAGTTGAAGAATTGCGTGAATTAGTGCACACACTTCTTACAATTATTATGCAAGAAGCGGATGGTATTCAGACCGGTGCAGCACCAATGATTCCAAATCATCCGAAACGACGATTCAGTATGTAGTTAATACAATACTGGCTCATCATCGTGCTGTCTCCAAAGGTACCATACTGCGCATGTTCTGTATGGTTTCCATATTTCTGCTCTTTCCAATATTTCGGAATCATTCATTTCACCTTTGCCTTCTAAAGCTTCAATTGACCGAATTACCCCGATATCTCCTAACGGTAGAATGTCGGGTAAATGTAGAGAGAAAATCATCGCCATTTCAGCGGTCCATGGGCCAACACCCCATATTTCAGTCATAATCGATTGAATCTCATTTTGGTTTTTTGAATCCCATTCAATTTGTCTTAGTAATTCAGCAGAATCGCATATCCCTTTCAGTGTTCGAATTTTCATCCGAGATAATCCAACATTTCTCAATGATTCTTCATCTGAATCTAATACTTTCGAAGAGTCAAATTCACCTCCTAGAAAATGAATTAGTCTGGACCAAATTGCATCTGCAGCTATGGCAGATATTTGTTGACCAACTACTGCATTGCACATTGTGATTACTACGTCTCCAAGACCCTGAAGAGGTGGCTCTTCCACAGAATCAATAATTTTAGATAAAATTGGGTCTACACTCCTAAGATGTTTTTTTGCATCTTCCCACCAAATGGGTGAGGTAGAAGGTGCATTCATATTCTTCAATTTCGCCGTTCCTTTGAAAACACTCGCCTGTGTCCGCAGTCCATGGTCTCAGAGAAGAGCATACTAGTTGCGGCTGTTTTGGTATTCGTTGGATTCGTAGCAGTGTCAGTGGTTTTCGAAGATTTTGGGGTTACGACCAACGATGAAAGAATACGAGACGGCTGTCTTAACGGACATGGAGCCGCGGTAACTCACGATCACGTTTATCTCGATATTTGGATTGCAGATGAAAATGGGAATCTACAACAAATTGCACCGTTAGAGAATGAAGGAGCAGGTACAACTGATGGATGCATGAAATTCGTACATACTCACGATGCTAGACCTTATGGAGAGGGTGCATCTGCTCAGGAAGTCACAGCTTATCTTCATGTGGAGACTCCTTTCCAAATCAATATTTCAATGAAACATTGGTTCGAGATTTGGGANGAAGATTTCCCTCAATCTTACGGGGATTGGGATCAAGTTGATGACACTCACGAGATTGTTGCTACAAGAAATGGAGAAGTAATAGAAGATTTTTGGAATGAAAAATTAGATGGTCAATCTGATATAATCCGTTTAGAATATAGACAAAAGTGATTATCCCTTAATCACTGCAAGTGGGGATAGTTTCGCGACTGGTCTTGCAAGATTTGCATTGTTTGTTAGCATGATTACTTCATCCACATTTTTGTAGGCTGCAGGCGCTTCTTCAGCAATAATTGATGGAGTTCTGGCTCTAACCTCAATTCCNTTCGCTGAAAGGGAAGAAATAAGATCTGCTGAATCTATACTTTCACGTGCAGCCTTTCTGGACATCCTTCTTCCTGCTCCATGACATGATGATGCAAATGCACGGTTTGAACCACTTTGAGGTCCAGCAAGAACCCATGAAGATGTACCCATATCCCCAGGAACCAATACAGGTTGTCCAATAGATCCAAATTTTGACATCAGCTCAGAATGATCTCCACCTAAGGCTCTCGTGGCACCTTTACGATGCACACAACATTTGCATGATTTGCCGTGAACAACATGGTCCTCAATTTTAGCAATATTATGACTTACATCGTACACAACTTCTACATCTGCTTCTCTTCCAGTAATTTTTCGTAACGTCTTGCGAAGTCTTTGGGTTAATGCTGATCGATTTGCAAATGCATAGTTTCCAGCAGCATGCATTGCATCAAGATATGCTGTACCTTCTTTGCTGTGAATTGGTGCAGCTGCTAACTGACGATCAGGTAATGAATAGCCCCAATGATCTGCTACCCATTCTCCTCCATCTTTCCGATATTGTTGCTCGATATTATCCACATGTTCGCTGCATACTTGATGCCCTAACCCCCTTGAGCCAGTATGTATCATTGCAGTTAATCCTCCTTCAACAAGTCCAAATGCAGAAGCAGCCCTTTCATCTACAACTTTGTCGACAATTTGTAATTCTAAGAAGTGATTTCCACTTCCTAATGTACCAAGGGCGCGTAATCCTCTTTGCATTGCACGTTCTGATATCGCATATTCATCTGTTTCCAACAGTCCATAACTTTCGATTGAATGTAAATCTCGATCTTCTGCTAATCCTAGGTCCACAGCCGCTGAGGCACCTCCGGCGAGAATAGAACTTAATTGGGTTTCATTGATGTTGACTCCACCTTTGGATGACGCTCCAGCGGGAATAGCATTGAAAATTCTACGTGCCCATTCTTTTCGCTCTTCTCCCTTTGGAACTTCCAAATCGATTGATAGTAAGCGAACTCCGCAATTAATGTCGAATCCTACTCCACCTGGAGAAATCGCCCCTCCTTGTTCCCCTGCTTCAATATCAGTAGCTACAACACCTCCAATCGGAAATCCATACCCATAATGCCAATCAGCCATGGCCCATGCTTCTCCAACAATTCCTGGCATGGATGCTGTATTCACAACCTGTTGGGGAGATCTATCGTCAGCAAGGTCGTTCCAGAGGTTTTGATCGGCAACCATCATCGCATCAACTTTCATGGAACCATGTTTTTTGATCCGTACAGTGGATTCATCCTCACGGATTGCATGTGCCTTCCATGATGGTTCGTCCATACCTTCTCCTCGTATGACTGCCTTCATGTCAATTGCGGACAGAATCGCACATCTAGGCTTGTTTGCAGGTTGGCTTGAAGTGCCGGGAGTGAGTCCGTGGGGTATCAGGGTGTTGACATGACGTTCGGGGACATCGATTCTCCTTATTTCCATGAGAATGGTTTTGTAAGGAAAAAATGTCGTGTTTCAGACCTTTGGTTTTGGACTAGAGATCATGAAAGAACCACTAGCGGAGATACCGATGAAGACGAATATACGTTTATTGGAGCACCAATAATAAAAGGATTCGATCAACGAGGTAAAGCATTGAAAGATGTGATGAGAGATACTTTTATCCAATTTTTTGAAAAGCGTGGACACACTTCAGTCGACCCTTATCCAATAATTGCTAGATGGAGAGATGACATCCATCTAACTATTGCTAGTATCGCTGATTTCCAACCTCACGTTACATCTGGAGAAGTGCCTCCACCTGCGAATCCTCTAACGATTTCTCAACCTTGTATTCGCTTGACTGATGTTGCAGCTGTTGGAAGATCTGGTCGTCATTTAACTACATTCGAAATGATGGCACATCATTGTTTTAATCGGCCAGATGATGGCGATGTTCATTATTGGATTGACGAAACAATTCGTTTCTGTGATGAATTATTTACTCAAGATTTGGGAATAGATCCTATGGAGATTTCGTATGTTGAGAATCCATGGTCTGGCGGAGGAAATGCTGGCCCTGCAGTAGAGGTTATCGTTGGAGGACTTGAGTTAGCAACTCTAGTTTTCATGAATCTGCAAGAAGATGAAGATGGAGATGTGGAGATTAAAGGAATCAAATATAGTGAGATGCCCTTACAAATAATTGACACTGGTTATGGACTTGAGAGATTCTGTTGGGCTGCTGCCGGAACTCCTACAATCTATGAAGCAATTTACCCAGAAAGTGTAGCATGGCTTCGTGAACTTTCATCATTTGATTCTAGACTTAATTCTCTAGGAGGAGTAGATGTCAATCTACTTCTTTCTGAACTAAGTCGTTTGGCAGGCATTCTAAACATTGATGTCGGAACAGATGTTGATANTCTNTACAATCGCTTAATTGAACGATTATCNGAGAGACAGGTGTCTCTAACAGTAGANCAATTGAAATCTATTACAGAGCCATTGTCATCTATTTATGCAATTCCTGACCATATGCATGCTCTCTGCAATATGCTGGCAGACGGATTGGTTCCGTCGAATTCCAAAGCAGGATATCTGGCTAGAATGATCGCCAGAAGAAGTTGCAGGATGAAAGACGATCTCGAACTCACAATCGGATTAGAAGAAATCGGTGCCCATCATCTCGACGTAAATCTGACAAATAGGGTCTCTGAGATGCAACGTGAGAATATTCTTACAATCTTAGAACTTGAAGAATCTCGTTACAGAGAGATGTTGAGAGCTGGAGAAGCTGCTGTAAGAACTGCATTCAAAGACATATCAAGTAATGCTGAAAAAATACCATCCCAAATTTTGTTTAAACTTGCTGAGGAGAGAGGATTACAACCTGAAATGGTTGTGAGTATCGCTCATGAATCGGGATGGCCTAACGTTTCAGTCCCTGTTGGATTTGCTGCTGAAATGGCTGCTCGACATGCTGAGCAAGCTCGTGTTTTAGCCAAATCAAAATCGGAGAATTCTTTGTCAATTTTTAACACATTTCCTCCGACTGAGAGGATATATTACGAAGATACATCTCAAGTACAATTTGATGCCAATCTTGTAGGATGTCTACCTGTCCCTGAATCAATTAACATAGGTTCTGAAGCCATAGGAGTTGCAACTCATGCGATTATTCTGGACCGTACTCTTTTCTATCCTGAAGGTGGAGGGCAATTAGCAGATCAAGGATTAATTTCTTCCAATGGGAAATCGGTTAGAGTCGTTGATACTCAATTGTCTAATGAAGTGGTAATTCATCTTACTGACGGACCCTTATCAGAAGGTTCTGTTCAAGGCGAATTAGACTGGAAACGAAGNAAACAACTGATGGATCATCATACTGCTGTTCACATTGTTGGAGGTGCAGCAAGAGAGGTATTGGGAGGACATATATGGCAAGCAGGATCCAATAAGGGAGCTCGTTACGCACGATTAGATGTTACACACCATAGTAGATTAGATCGTAATGATCTAGATGCAATTGAAGATTTAGCAAACAGTGTTGTCGCATCCAGTCCAATGGTAGAGAAAATGGTTTTACCAAGGGCAGAGGCTGATGCGCGTTTCGGTTTTGAATTGTATCAAGGGGGTCCCCCAAAACATTCTGAAATCCGAGTCATAAAGATTGGAGAATTTGATGTTCAGGCATGTGGAGGAACACACCATGACGATGCAGGCATGGTCGATTACATTCGTGTAATACGTTCTACACTCGTTCAAGATGGTGTTGAAAGACTGCATATCCTAGCAGGTTCTGCAGCACGAGAGCACGCAAAGAGTCAGGAAGATCTTCTCACAGGTGCAGCCGATGTTCTTGGAGTTCAACCTGAAGATTTACCTTCTGCAGTAACTCGTTTCTTCTCAGAATGGAAAGACCAGAAGAAGAGAATTGAAGCATTAGAAGCTGAAATAGTTCGATTAAGAACTTCCGGAAGCGGAGGAGATTCTTCTAATGTCGAGGGTGTCAGGATTGTTGTAATGGAAGTTGATGGAGGGATGAAGCAAATGCAGGCNATGGTTAAGGAACTAACACTAGATTCGTCTGTTCCCACTATTGCAGTACTTGGTAGCCGCGATGGTGGCGGAAAGCTACTCGTTGCNGTTACTGAAAACACTGTTGCTGCTGAACGAGTAGATGCTTCTGCATTAATTCGAGAACTCGCCCCCCATATTTCAGGTGGAGGTGGAGGGAGACCAACTTATGCTCAAGCAGGTGGGTCCAATGCTGATGGTCTTGATGCATCTTTAAATGCGGCTAGAAAATTACTCGGGGCTTGAATCGGGATTATTTTCTGGTTCAAGAGTAAATCTATTCATAAAATCCCAAACCATTTGAGTTGTCTGAATCCCAGTTGGATTNGCTGAAGGATACGGATTATGGTCTGCTAAGTGTAGGGTAACAAGCTGTACCTCGACGTTCTCATCACAATCAGTGTATCCTTGAATGGAATAATCTGGATGTTCTTCAATCATTTCAGGAATTATACTTGAACATCCGTTCATCTCTGCCCAAGTTGCTATATTTTTCATTGCTCCCTCATCTCCAACCAACGAATTATCAAAGATGATAGACGAACTATGTGAGTTAGAATAAGGAATAACAACATCGAGAATTCCATGAACTTCAATGATTGGTGTGGGGCTAAATGAAGGGTCTGCATCTTCTAACAAGTATAGTGCCATACAACCACCTGCGGCAAAAACATGGCTTGCTTCATTCGCTAATTTTTGAGTCATTGCACATCCATTTGAATGTCCTGATGCATAAATCTTNGAATCATTGATAGAATAATTTGCAGAAATCTGTTCAATCATTTGTAGAANAAATCCCACGTCATCAATTCCAATATCATGGGCTACTCCACANCACCATCCNGCGTTCCAGGAGTTTTCATGTCCTTGAGGATATGCGATTATTACTCCATGTTCTTCTGAAATTCGATCCCAGTCAGAATAATTGTACATGTTGTAATTTGTTCCTGTATATCCATGCATATCTACCACCAATGGATATGATTCATTGTCTGTATAGTCAGATGGAAGTAATGTTAACCAACATCGTTCAAGTTCATCATATTCTATGCATACTTCAGTAAAATTTTCAATTTCAATTATTTGATCTATCTCTACTATGATTTCTTCAACGTCTTCCTCAATGCATCCTGCTAAGNATGTAGAGAAAAGAAGGAAACTGATAATGAATTGGATTTTCATTCAGTCTCATCTCCTGATTCTTTGGAATATCGACTCATGAAATCCCACATTATTCCATGTGTATCATAGAGGCCTTGATTTCCTAGACAACTCCATACAAAATCGTATGATATGTCGTCACAGATGTCGTTTACATACAGATTATGTCCTCCTGAATATGAAGTGAATAATGCCACTTCGGTATTATTTTCACAAGAAATAAAACGCTGAATAGTGTATACTGCATCCGGATCATTAGAATCAGCAATTGGTCCATCGCAGTTGTTGAATGCAGCCCAATCGTATAGATTTTCTACAGCTCCATTTTGTATTGCCTCTATTGTTCGAGCATCTTCTTCAAAAAATGTAAGGCGTCCGGAATTCGTATATTGGGCTATTTCATCTAGTACGCCATGCATTTCCATAATGGGAATCGGAGAATATTGGGAATCATCAGTGAATCCAAGATAGCCGGAAGTGCATGCAACTGCGGCAATCAAATGACTAGCCTCCAAGGCCATTCTTTGAGACATTTGGCACCCATTTGACCAACCTGTGAAGTATATTCGATTTTCATCCACGGGATATTCTTCAGTAATATTGTTGATCAATTTNATNAGGAATCCTGAATCATTGATATCCTGTGCCTTTGCATCTCCACAACAAACTCCTGAATTCCATGATTCTTGATTTTCTCCGAATGCTCCACTATTTGGAATTGCNAGTCCTTCGGGNTGAATAACTATTGCACCAACCTCATCAGCTAGCGAGGTAATGCTCGTGTAATTTCTCATTTCAAAAGATGAGGCTGCCCATCCATGCAATTCGAAAATAACAGGTAATTTCGATGATAAATTTACATTTTCAGGAAAATATGTGAGCCAACATCTATCCCATCCTTCAAACTCAAAACACTGGTATACATCGGGATCTGGCACTACAAAATCGGATAAGGTTNGGTCTTGCNNTACCTCATNTATTGAANTCTCANTTTCAATGCAACCANCCAAACAAAGAGANATGAGAAGCATCGAAACCAACACTGAGTTGAGATGCTTCATGTTNATCCCTATATGGAGTAGGTGAAAAATCATACCCCNAATGTATTGANCGCCGCTCCTCTCATCCAAAAAATGCNNACTTGTTACAATAAGTGAGGCTTTTTTTTCGACTGTCGGTTCTGGACGCTGTTTGTCGACCAAACACCCATTTATGTGCCCCACGTTTTCATGAACTCATAACGGTGGCACGCCCATGAAACCCTCGTCGATGACCAACGATGACAGGGCAACATCTCCTACCGATTTCGGGCTCTGGTACCATCCCCTCTACACCGACGGCATTCATCCTGAAGCGCGCTTCCCTCGAGATCGCTACCAACTCTTGCTCAGTCGATTGCAAACCTCCGATGCGCACCAGCGCATGCTCATTCATCGCCCGGAGCCCATCGAGCGTGAGCTGTTATTGTTGGCTCATGATGCGGATTTTGTTGACAGATTTCTGGCCGGGGAACTCACCGACAAGGAGGAAAAACGCATCGGCCTGACCCCATGGACACCTTACATGATACAGCGAACGCTCGTTCTGATGGGCGGTGCCGTTGAAGCGATGAAACATGCCCTCAACCACGGCGGGGTTGCTGGCAACATGGCGGGAGGCACGCATCACGCTCACCGAGATTTTGGATCGGGGTATTGCGTGTTTAACGACTTAGCCGTCTGTGCTCTGCATGCGCTTGAACACCTTGGTGTTGAACGCGTGGCCGTCGTGGATTTGGACGTCCATCAGGGCGACGGGACGGCAACCATCCTCGCCGACGAGCCGCGTGCATGTACGATTTCGGTTCACTGCTCGACCAACTTCCCGTTTCGAAAAACCCAGAGTGATCATGATTTCCCGNTGCCGCCCGGCTCGGGAGATGAGGCGTACCTCAGCACCGTGCGTGAGGCGTTGAAGGCCTGCAAGGCGTTCAAGCCTGACCTGATTCTGTATCAGGCCGGTGTTGACGGACTGGAGGCGGATGCGTTGGGCAAACTCAACGTGTCTAGAGAAGGCATGAAGCGGCGCAACCACCTCGTGTTTGAGGCTGCTCGGGACGTGCCGCTAGTCGTTTTCATGGGCGGTGGCTATGCGAAACCAATCGATGCGTCTTTGGATGCGTTTTTCGATTTGTTTAGCGACGCCGTCACGTGGAATCAAAGGGATTGAATGCGTTCAAATCAACGGTTTCGTCTTAATCTCGCTCGAGCTCAGCCACGCGCTACTTGGGTATGCCCAACATTTGCGCTTGTATGTTCGGTATTTTCCACCCATCGTCTCAATTAATCATGATTCGTCTTCTAATCTCTGTAATGCTTCAAGAGCTTCTCTATCAAAGATTGATGCGGCTCTCAAAATGGCATCAGGTAGTGAAAACCATTCCCCTTCTTCTATTTCATCGGGTTTAGGCTTAATTTCAGGTCTCTTGTTCAAATCNACTAGATATGTNAACGAAACATATTGAATTCCTTCTCCGCTGAAAATTCTTTCTTGAATATGGCAGAAGTCATCACCAGGGTGAGCCTTTCCAGATTCTCCCTTAGGATCGGCAATTACAATTTCAATTCCCATCTCTTCATATGCTTCCCGTATTGCACCAATTCTAGGGTGCTCGGAATAATCGAGATATCCTCCAGGTAAAGTCCAAAATCCTTTGAAATGTCCTCGAAGAACTTTTCCGAGTAATATGTGTCCNAGATTGTCTCTGATGATCACCTTTGATACCAATCTATGCATCGTTCGATATACCGATTCCCTTGCTAGGGGATGGACTCCTGAATCGGAAATAACATGGTCTTTCCAAGCCCAATTTGCGGGCCAATCAATATCTGGTGTGGCATAAATTACGGTATGGATTTGAGTGCCATTATCCATTGTGTTGATTCTTTTTTTATTCCATTTGATTCCCATTTTTTCTACTTCGTCTTCCGTAGGTAAACGGATTATCCATCCTGATTCTCCAGTATCGGTTCGTCCNGGAATAGGAATTTTTGGACCATTCCCATCAGCATCAACAAGTAACAGTTTCCCGTCATGTTCCAAATGGAGATGACGCTCTTCCATGACCATGGGCAGGGGCGATCAGTCATCAATCCCACGATGGTGGTTGACTTAATTTTCCAAAAGATCGCTGACTGCATTTCTCTCTTCTAAAAGTGCTGTAACATTTTCATCTATCTTAGTTTGAGCAAACTCATCAACTGGGAGATCTTCTACGACAATTATTTCTCCATTCTCGCATCGACATGGAAAACTAAACACAATTCCTTCAGGAACTCCGTACCAACCCTCCGAAGGAAGTGCAACAGAAACAATGCGTCCATTCGACCCTTGCCACCAGTCTCGCATGTGATCAACTGCTGCTGAAGCTGCCGATGCAGCCGAAGAGGCACCACGCGCCATAATTATCGATTTTCCTCGTGTAGATACAGTATCCAAGAAGTCACCTTGTAGCCAATCATTTTCGAATAATTCTGTGGCTGATTGTCCATCAACAGTTCCAAAACGTGGGTCGGGATACATTGTATTCGCATGGTTGCCCCAGATGAATACGTCTTGGACTTTTGAAGCAGGAACTCCAGCTCGTTCTGCCATTTGACCCACTGCCCTATTTTGATCGAGACGAGTCATAGCAGTAAATTGTCTGGGAGGTATGCCTGGTGCATTAGCGCAAGCGATTAGTGCATTGGTATTACACGGATTTCCTACAGTTATGACCCTTACATNACGAGAAGCCACTGCATCAATTGCCTTTCCTTGGCCAACGAAGATTGGACCATTAGCAGCTACTAGGTCAGATCTATCCATGTCTTTTGTTCTAGGACGTGATCCAACGAGGAATATCGCATCAGCATCCTTGAATGCAACTTCCGCATTATCTGTTCCTGTGATGTCATGTACTAAAGGAAACGCAGAATCTCTTAATTCCATAATTACTCCTTCAAGACGTTGCATTCCAGGAGGTATTTCCAGTAACTGTAGAATTACTGGTTGTTTAATTCCAAAACAATCACCACTTGCGATTCTCCACAACAAAGCATATCCAATGTTTCCTGCTGCTCCGGTAACGGCAACTCGTATCGGTGTTTCTGTCATGAGCGTGGGCGTGAATCGATCGCCTATGACGCTTACCCTATGAATCGGATGATTGAAGTATCAAATCATAAAATCAAATACGTGGAATCAAGGTCAAGACCCTTACTTGCATTATTGCTATTGATTCCCGCACCCACTATCGGAGTTATTGCAAATGGTTTGCTTGCAGAGTCAAATTCTGCAATTTTAGGATTTATTGGTCTTGCAATATGGGCATTGTGCAAGGTTTGGATTTTTGGTTTTCCTGTAATTTGGCATACACGAATAGATGGTGGTGAAAGAGAATATTCTCTTCTTCCACAAGGCTCAGGATTTCGGCCTTGGATAGAAGGTTTAGGTCTTGGGCTAGTTCTTTCTATAACTCTAGTAATTACTTTTTTAATCGTTAAACCATATCTCAACATTGAGTCAATAGGTGCATCAATTCGAGCTGTTGGACTTAATTCATGGTCAATGCTTATTCCAGCAATTTTATTTTGGGTTTTCATTAACAGTGTTGTTGAAGAGTATGTGTATAGATGGTTCATTACGGAACAAGCCGCGTTAATTTTCGAAGGGAATCCAATCAAATCAGGTACAATTTCAGTATTATCTTTTACCTTACATCACGTAGTTGCTGTTTCATTGGTTGCTCCAATATGGATGGCCTTATTTGCTGGTTTGGCGGTTGGATTTGGAGGGATAGCATTTTCTTGGTTATACCATCGTCATAATTCAATTTGGCCTGCTTGGGCTTGTCATGCCGTGCTTGATATTGTGGTGTTTGGAGGAGTTGGATGGATTGCTCTAGTCGCCTCTTGAGATTGTTCACACTATGCATAGGGTTCAAGTGCTGAATTCCGGTGGGCGGAACATCTTGAAATTGGGGTGTTGTGATGGATTACGTTGTGCTGTTGAAGCAGGTACCGAAACCGAAAGAGATGAGGGTTACTGCTGAGGGCACTCTCGATAGAGCTTCTGCCCCTAGTCAGATTAATCAAGATTGTCAGCATGCCCTAGAATTAGCTCTTTCTCTAAAGGATAATTATGGAGGTAGGGTAGTCGTGGTTTCCATGGGTCCACCTAATTTCCAGATGTCGCATATTACCGCAATGGAGAGAGGAGTAGATGAGACAGTATTGCTTTCAGATAGGAAACTAGGCGGTTCAGACACATGGTCTACCGGCTATGCTTTATCTGGAACTCTTCAGCATTTAGGTTACACTTCAGAAAGAAATGATTGGATTATTATGGGCGGAAGGCAAACCACTGATGGAGATACTGCTCACGTACCAAGCCAAGTCGCAGAAAATCTTGGTATCCCTCAAGTAACACTTGCAGAAACATGTGAAATTGAGGGACCTTTTGCAACTGTTCGTCGAATTATAGAAGGGGGGAGTATGGATCTAAGAATGCCTCTCCCATGTATGCTTTCAATAGCTCCTACTGCTGCTGCCCTCCGAGGAAGAAATATGAAGGCTGCAGTGAAAGTAAAGAAGCATGTTACCAAGGATGATAGAGGTAAAGATGTATTCAAAGAGGGGGCATCTATTTTCAGATTACTTTCAGTAGATGATGTGGGATTAGAAATAGAAAAAGTCGGTCTTGCAGGTTCTCCTACCATCGTAGCAGCTGCTCCTAAAGTTGAGAAGGCAACTAGAGACCTCCAGATTACTGATACAGATGGTCTACAATCTGTGGTGGAGGGATGGCAATGAGTGATTGGCCCGAAGATGCCACAATTCAGCGGTTTAGTGATGCTACCTCGTCCAGTGGTGTTATGGTATTTGCTGAGATGGTAGATGGGGAATTACTCAATGTTGGTAGGGAACTGATGGGTCCAGGAAGAGAAATGGCTGATCAGTTAGGCGTCTCTCTTACAGCAATGGTGATTCACCATGATGTGGGTTCTGCTCCTCAAGATTTAATTTCTCTCGGTGCAGATAAGGTTGTGGTAGTCACTGACGATCGTCTGGAACATTTCACAACTCTTCCATACACTCGTGCTCTTTCTGATTATCTTATGAATGTACATCGCCCGGAAATTTTGCTAATGGGTGCAACAACAACTGGTAGAGATCTTGCTCCCAGAGTTGCAAGTAGAGTCGATGCAGGTGTTACCGCTGATTGTACTAAGTTGAGCGTTGGTCCATTTTATCACCGAAAAACAAAGACTGTTACTACCCATATGTTAGAAGCGCATCGCCCTTCTTTTGGAGAATCCAAGTTAGCTTGTATTATGTCCAATCCACAGCAATTATGGGCGCCAGCAATGGCTACTGCTCGCCCAGGAATTTTCGTAGCTCCATCTGCTGACTCATCAAGAACTGGCGAAATAGAAGATTTCACTCCGAACTGGGCAAACAACGATTTCGACGTTGAAGTAATTGATGTTCGACGTGGAGGAGGAGAAAGAGTCGAACTTGGACATTGTAAAATCATCATTGCTGGCGGTATTCCATGTGGTCAGACTGGATTCAGAGAAATCCACAATCTATCTGAATCACTCAAGTCTAAGGGAATTGATGTAGAATGGGCAGCAAGTAGAGCAGCAGTAGATGCAGGATATGCTCCAAGCACTCGTCAAATTGGTCAGACTGGTCAAAGTGTAAGACCTCCGGTATATGTCGCTGTAGCGATTAGTGGGGCGCCACAACACATGGCAGGTATGAAAGATAGTGCCAGGATTATAGCAATCAATACTGATGATAATTGCACAATGGTACAATCTGCTGATGCAGCAATTATTGGAGATTACCGNGAAGTTATCCCATCACTGATTGAAAAAGTTGAATCAGGTTTCACCTTTGGATTATGATTCTNTTTTAAACGTCCAATANTNCTGANAATATNCTTNATAAATNGTNTACGTAGCAATTATATGNCTCCTCCATATACACGNAAATATGTCTCTAGCACCAGTAGATTACGACTTTGGANTACCNGCAAACTACGCATTNGCTGAAAATATAACTTGCTCTAATGATGAAGCCAAAAAAATGTATGTTGAAGCNTTTGGTCACATGCTTAATTACAACCACGAACAAGCAATTGCTTGCTTTACCAAGTGTGCAGAATTAGATCCAAATTGTGCGATGGCTTGGTGGGGCATAGCATATTGTCTATCTTCTAGCTACAATTGGTCGGCAGGTCTAGGGCCTGGTTATGATGCGATTTCACAGGCTGTTTCCCTGAAAGATCATTGCAGCGAGTTAGAGCAAGACCTGATCATGGCTCTATCAAAAAGACACACCAAGGAAGCGAGAGATAACGCAAACCCTGCAGCTCTGAATATGGGCAACTCCCCAGAACTTAATCAAGCATTTGCGGAGGCTATGGCTCCTTTGTATGAAAAGTATAGCGGAAACCTCGACGTTACTGCAATATATGTTGAAGCACTGATGAATCTTAATCCATGGACACTATGGAATAAAGATACAACAAGTGGCGAGATAACTCCTGTTGATGATAGCACATTAATGCTGATTAAAATCATGGAAGATGCGTTTGAAAATGTGCCGGGGGCCAAAGAGCACCCAGCACTCTGCCATCTTTATTGTCACGCTCTTGAATTATCACCATATCCCGAGCGAGCGCTTCCAGCAGCAGATGTTCTCAGAACACTTATGCCAGGCTGTGGTCACTTAGTCCATATGCCATCACACATCGACGCATGGGTTGGCCAATGGAAAGAAGCAATGGACTGTAACATTGCTGCAGTCGAGGCTGACGATCACTACGTTGAACTCACTGGTAATGAATCTCAATTCTACAAATTCTACCGCATGCATAACCATCACTTTGTGGTCTGGTGTGCTATGTTCGAAGGGCAATACGAGACTGCAATGAAATATGCAAGAAAGGCTGCAGCTACCTTGCCAGCAGGTGACGAAAATCACGGTGTCCGATTTATGCTAGCAGGCGTAATTCCAATGGGAGCAATTTTCCTTGAATCCTATGTTACGATGACTTGGCACGTTATGATTCGATTTGGTAAGTGGGATGAAATACTGGCTGAACCAATGCAGACAGAGAAAGATGCATTCCCAGCAACCATTGCAACACANCACTATGCTCGTGGCGTAGCTTATGCATCCAAGGGAATGGTTCCCGAGGCAGAAGCAGAACAAGCACTGTTCAAAGAAGCACTNACAAATCCNGCATTGGCCGGACGATTGATGCATAATAATTTGATGTATCAAGATCCATCNGAGGGGCCATCAATTCTCAATGTTAACGCCGCAATTCTTGAGGGTGAAATTGAATATCGTAGACAATTCTTGGCAAAGGCAGCAGGTGAGCCATACGACTTCACCGCAGCGTTTGATGAATTACGTCGTGGTGTTGANCTTTCATTGAATTTGGCTTACAATGAGCCGTGGGGGCAAATGCAACCAGTTAGACATATCTTGGGAGCACTTCTACACGAACAAGGTCATATTGAAGAAGCAGAGGAGGTNTACCGAGCTGACATTAAGTTGTGGAAAGATAATATGTGGGGGTTATTAGGTCTAAAACTCTGCTTAGAAGCTCGAGGAGATGCCGCTGAAGAACTGGCAGAAGTTACTAATCTATTCAACGAGAGAAGTTCTCGTGCAGACATTGTCCCTGCTAAGACTTGTTTCTGCGCACAAGATGCTTTGNAGACAAATTGCTGTGATTAATTAAAAACTGCCAGACTGCTGAAATGTAGCAAATTGAAGGGATGATATTATTCGATTTTTCGAACATTCATTGCGTTAGGTCCCTTAGGGCCTTCGCCGATTTCAAATTCTACTGAGTCGCCCTCATTGAGTTCACCAGTCACTTGTGATTTGTGAACGAAGAGGTCGTCTCCTTCTTCTTGTTCGATAAATCCGAAGCCCTTTATTCGATTAAACCACTTNACTGTACCTGTTGGCATAGTTGAGCGCTAAAATTCANCTTATTGAACTAGACTATTTTTTTTTGNTGTAAATCCTTGTTTTGACATATTAACAAAAAAGGCCGTAGCTAACTAAAAAATTCATGAATTATTTTGATGTAAGCATTCAAGACATTCTTTCCAACTGCCAATCTGTGAGACTTTGAAGAACAGTTTTTGCATTTGAGTTATCTAATTTAGATAAATGCCTATGTGCTTCAGCATGGTGCTCCATGGCTCTTTTTCGACCGTATTCTAGAGAACCTACTGCCTCCATTTCAGAAATGGCTTGAGNTAGATCTGTTGAACCAGCCTCTCCGTTTCCAAATATTGAATGGAAAGTAGGAAGATAACTTGGGTCTTGATTCAAAGCGTGAATTGCCATCAAGGTTCTTTTTCCTTCTAGAACATCACTTCCAGCTGGTTTTCCAAGTGTTTCTGTATCTCCTGTGATGTCGATTAAATCATCCATTAATTGAAAGCACAATCCGGTTTCTAGGCCCCATAATCTACACGTTTCTTGAATTTCCTCACTAGCACCTGCGAGCATNGCGCCTGTTTGAGCACAAGTCTCAAACATTGCCGCTGTTTTACCAGATATCATAGTGATATATTCTTCTTCTGATACTCCATCAGATCTGTTTTCAAAATCCATATCCATTTGTTGTCCTTCCGATACCTTTCTGACCATTCTTCCAATTACTCTAACAAGATCTCTCATGACTTCGTCTTTTATGTCAGCTGATTCTGCAATCATTTCAAAAGCAAGGGCAAGCATTGCATCTCCAGCATTTATGGCTGTAGGCATATCATATGCGATATGGACTGCGGATCTCCCTCTTCTAATGGGGTCGTTGTCCATTATATCGTCATGAACCAAAGTAAAATTATGAATAATTTCAATTGCTGCTCCAAGGTCATGATGCCCTTTGTGGTGGGTTCCAACAGCTTCACCTACAAGGCTTGGTAAAACTGCTCGAAGACGTTTCCCCCCTCCCTCTATAAGGTGCATCATCGCTCCTCCTAGTCTAGGTTCTGTACTCTTTTCTATTGCCCTAGCAATACATTTCTCAGCCGCTACTCTATGCTTATCCATTATTGATAATCCTGCACGATCGGGTCTTTCTTCCATAAACCGGTGAATTTTTCCATCAATATGCTTACTCATATCATCTATGTCATCCCACCAATTCTTCAGTAAATTGACTCTAATCAAATCAAACCATGGTGCAATTACTAAATTTCCTGAATCATGCTCTGATGCCATTTTTTCTAGTTCTATTTTTGATACCCATTTCGTTTCTTCGATTTCATTTGGATTTGGTGATACTTCTACATCTGCTCGTACTATCATTATATGATCAATTTCGTGTTCAACCCAAACCTCATTCATTCGGGCCATATATTCCATGCGNGTGACATATTGAAGATTATCTACTGGAATTGTTCCGACAGGAATTCCCAATTCTTGTTCCATTTTTCGTACTGCTGCATTTTTCACTCCAATGGCGTTATCTGTTTCCTTTTCACCATCAATATCTAGCGGATGACTACAACAAGAATTAGCCCAGACTCCCGGAAATGTGATTTTATCGCCCGCTCTCTTTTGCAAAAGAAGTCTGTTATCAGAATCAAAAATTAGAACTGAAAAAGCTCTGTGACGTAATCCTGCACCTCTGTGGCAATCTAGTTTGGAAGCAGAACCAATTGGATTATCATCTATATCTACCAAAATACACATCTCATCCATCATTCCGGCTTGGTCAGGATCCTCTTCATCCAGTATCGTTGAATCGGCCACTATGCTCCCTCCAACCCTATCATGAATGGTCTCCCCTATAATCGAACGGGTGTTACAGAATTTTTGTTCCTAGTGTTAAGTTACCCATACAGGCGTCAAAAACTCTCTCTGATCTTCTTCCATCTACAAACCAAACCTCAGTTTGATTTCCATTATTCTTAGAAATTTCAGAAGCCCTAATTGCTTTGTATGCTATTCCTCCTGTTACGTCATGATCTGCATCGTGTTCACTACCGAAACCCATTTTTGGGCTCCATTCTGGAATTAATTTCGATTCTGGATTTTCAGGAGGATGCGTCATGATACCATCACAATCGGCAAGAGCAAACACACATGATTTTACATCACCCCATTCGGAGGCTATTCTAAACATCAGATCATCACCTGAAAGAATGCCAAATCCTTGTTTTTCATCATCTACAACATCTCCATGAACAATACTCATTACATCTGAATCAAGGAAATCTAATTTTCCTTCAAAATTCGGTCCGAAACCTTTGGCCCATTCATGTGGATGAAATACATTGTATTGCACTCCTAAAGAATCTAATTCATTGGTTAGAATTTGATTTAATTTCTTCATATCTTTACGTACTTGGTTTACTGCTTCTAATTGACTACAAATATTATCCACAGGGTGGAATTTTTGATCTAACTTTCCTTCTGATAGTTTCCAAGTTTTTGCCCGAGCATGGCCAAATGACCCTGCTCCGTGTACTAGGGCAATCTTACATCCGTTGTAAATGAGTTCACTGATCGTTTTTGCAGATTGTTGAATGGCTTCTATATTCGGGGAACAAAGCCCTTTTTTGTTAGTGAGAAGTCCTCCACCTAGTTTGAGGACCACCTTGCGTAGGCCCCCTTCCATGACGTTCGGAGAGAGTTGTTGTTCATGATGGTGCGCACACAGATTGATGACGAATAACAGGTTCGGATGGACATGGCTCCNACAGTAGACGAGTTTAGACGATATCTCCAAGCGCGTCGAAATGAACTGCAAAACATTGTCGATCCAGAGGAAAGAGAGAGATTACGCTTGCGAATTGATATTGCTTTACAGGAAGCATTAGATTTCAGTGCAGCCGTGGAGATTCGAGAAGCTTTAGATTCTAAGAAATACCAAGATGTAGAATCATCTGCTCGCTTAATTGAACCAGGAGATAATAGCATATCTAATTGGAGAGAAAGTGGGGATGCATGCCCAAAGTGTGAAAGCCCCTTAGAGGAAGATCTAGATTTCTGTCCTTCATGTGGTTACAAAATCTGAGTTTATTCTTCTTCTTCTTGTTCCCACTTGGATATCAGGGGNGCTAATCTATCGTCATCTTCTTCGACACGATCGAGATATTGTGGTTCAACTTTCTCAGCAAGATAAACCGCTGTTCCTGCTTTCCATACTGTATCTCCTGTGGCAGTCATCTGAGCAGTATCAATCTCAAGGATAATTGGGCGTTTCAACTGTTGGCCTCCAAGTCGACCAGCTTCTGCTGCCTTTGCTACAGTTCTTGAAAGATGTACATGACTTCTATTTCCTGGTAAAATTCCAATGTCCATAATAATCTCNAGNTCNTCATCAGAGCAAGGATAGAATAAGGCAGGAGGGATNTNGTCTGTAGGTAAATCCAGTTCGATTTCTACAGTGTGTCCATAAGTAGCACGAACTGTGTTCCCCCTTACTTCATATCGNCCTTTTGCGTCGCATTCTACTACNGCTTTGATATGATGGGGTCGNAACCAGCGTCCGAATCTTCTACTTTCTCTTTCACGAAGTGCATCAACTAGTTCACGAATGTCTACCCATCCATTGATATCCATCTCTAGATCATATCGACCGGGGTCATGACGACAAACTCTAGCTAATCTACGGCCAAGTGTCTCTCTTTCACCCGTTCGCATGATGAATTTTCCTTCTGAATTGCATGCAGGACAGAGGTTATCGGCAAAATAGGTAATTGGACAAGGGATNATNCATTCGCGAATCATAGAAACAAACACACCCAGCCATCGGTCGTTCATAAGCCGATTGGGTGTTTTGGGTAAAATATCTCGGCAGATTCATTCATGTCCTATCTTACGGTATTACATGGACGCGTACGTTTGTGGTTTTGTTCGTTCACCTTTCACCCGGGCCCATAGAGGTCATTTGAAAGACGTTAGGCCAGATGATATGGCTGGACAAACTGCAAATGCACTTTTGCTCAAACTTGGGGTAGATCCTTCCACTCTTGATGATGTATTGGTTGGGTGTGCTTATCCAGAGGGTGAACAGGGACTTAACATTGGTAGGATAGTTACTCATTATCTCAACGGCCCTGCAAATTTATCTGGAATGACTGCCAATCGTCTTTGTGGCTCCTCGATGCAAGTAATGCATACTGCTGCAGGTATGATTGCAAGAGGATGGGGTGATTTATTCCTCTGTGGAGGTATTGAATCGATGAGTAGAATACAGCGAGGTGGATTCAATAGATCTCCCTCTCCTTCTCTAGAACAATTAATGCCAGATGCATACATTTCAATGGGTATTACCGCTGAAAATGTTGCGTCTAGGCTAAATATCTCAAGAAAAAGGCAAGAAGAATTTGCTTTGAATAGTCATAATAAGGCTATTGAAGCTAAATCGAACGGATATTTTAGAGACGAGGTAGCATCAATAACTAATCCGGAGACAAATGAGGAAATAGGACACGATTTAGACGGGTGTATGAGAGAATCATCTTTGGAATCAATGGCCAGATTAAAACCTGCATTTAGTGATAATGGAGTTGTAACGGCAGCAACCAGTTCTCCTCTTACAGATGGTTCTTCATTCAGTTTAATTGCCTCCCAAAAAGCAGTAAATGAATTTAATTTGACTCCTATGGCTAAGATAGTTTCTGCTGCAGTAGTGGGAGTCCATCCTGATGAGATGGGCTTAGGTCCAATCCCTTCAACTCGTCTTGCACTGAAACGGGCAGGTTTGTCGATTGAAGACCTTGATGTTATTGAATTGAATGAGGCTTTCTCTAGCCAATCCTTGGCGTGCATTGATGAATTGAATCTACCTATCGAAAAAATCAATATCGACGGAGGTGCAATAGCTCTCGGACACCCCTTAGGGGCTTCAGGGGCTAGAATAGTTGGGAAAGCAGCCAGCTTATTGCAAAGAAATGGTGGACAATACGGTCTAGCTACTATGTGCATCGGCGGTGGAATGGGTATTGCTACTATTCTAGAGAGGGTATAATCGTCGCAACTGCTATTTGAGCAGCGTCCTGTGGAGTGCCATGTTCAACCGAGGCGGGCGTGATGAAGCGAAGAAGAATCTCGAGGTTCAAGAGGAGGGGGATTGTCCTCGTTGTGGTGCTGACGCTCAACCATCCTCAATTTCAGGATATTTACAATGTGTCAAATGCCAATATGAATGGCCTGATCCAAATGCTGTGTCGACTGGCCCAGTGAGAACGACGATACATGATGAATCAAAGAAAGTTGATGAATTTAAGGAAGAACTAGAGAAAGGAAGCCTTCGAGGTATTCTAGGATTAGA
>NZTS01000026.1 GCA_002697105.1 Methanobacteriota archaeon
CGATTTGTAGCACCGATAACAATAACATTATCTCGACCATGCATTCCGTCCATTAGTGTCAAAAGTTGAGCAACTACTCTTCGTTCAACTTCACCAGTTACATCTTCACGCTTTGGAGCGATACTATCTAATTCATCAATAAAAATGATTGCTGGAGCATTTTGAGTAGCCTCATCAAATATTTCACGTAACGCTTTTTCAGATTCACCATAGTATTTTGAAATAATTTCTGGGCCATTAATGGAGGAAAAATGAGCATTAGTTTCTGACGCAACAGCTTTTGCAATCATGGTCTTTCCAGTGCCTGGAGGCCCATGTAGTAAGACTCCTTTGGGAGGATCTATTCCTAAACGACGAAATAATATTGGATGTTTGAGGGGGAGTTCAATCATTTCTCGAACTTTCTGCAATTGATTCCCTAATCCCCCAATATCTTCGTAAGCAATAGATTGGGCCCCAGAATCTTCTTCTTCATCAAATACCTCTTCCTTGATGACTATCTCCGTTTCTGGCGCAACCTGAACTATTCCCTTAGGTTTAGTAGAAACAATAGCAAATGGGAGAGCCTCAGCAAACAATGTCATTCCGGGAATGAATATTCTATCCCCTGCAACTACTGGTCTCTTATTGAGTCCTCTTCGAGCAAATCCTTCTATTCCGGGACCAAATCTTACTTTTTGTTGTTTAGCCATAACTGGAGACAACACTAACCGTTCGCACTTTTTGACTTCCACTTTCCTGATATCAACACGATCGCCGAGACTCACTCCAGCATTCTTTCTGATTATCCCGTCTACGCGAATTACTCCTAGACTCGCGTCTTCAGGTCTACATCTCCAAACTACAGCAGCAGTCTTGCTTTCTCCTGAGATTTCGATAATGTCTCCTGGTTTTAGATCTAGGTCGTTGTTGAAAGGGACGCGGGCCCGACCATGTCCTACATCGCTAGGTATTGCTTTCGCAACACGTAAAGTAACTGATTCTCCATCGTCCGCCATCTTGCCACCCCAATTGAATCTCTGTTGTTTTCGGGGTTATTAAAGGACTTAGAATATTCAATTGGTGTTTCGCCACATTGAAGGATTAATCCCGGCTGCCAAGGGTCATGGCACATGTACTCTCGACCGGGTTTGAAGTAATTGAAGCGAACAATCCTAACGGATCTCCAAAGATTAGAGGGTACAATATCATTAACGGTAATCTATGTTTGGCGTCAGACGGAAGCACATTTGTTTCTACTAATCCTGCTATTCTTTCAGATGAACTTGGAGAATTCCCGCTATCAACCAAAGAAGATGTTCACTCTGCTCTGAAGGCAGCAAGAGATGCATTTCCAAAATGGGCATCTACCCCTGCACCAACTCGAGGTCAAGTAATTGGAAATATGGGTCGATTACTGATGGATCACAAAGAAGAGATTGTTAGATTACAAGCTAGAGAGATAGGAAAAACTCTGAAAGAATGTGGTGGTGAAGTACAAGAAGCGATAGATACATGTCTATTCTTTCAATCAGAAGGAAGAAGGTTATACGGACAAACAGTAAATTCAGAATTACCTGACAAGGAATTATTCACTTACAGAAGACCTTTGGGTGTTTGTGGAATAATTAATGCATGTAATTTTCCTTCAGCAGTTCCTTTTTGGAAAATGATTCCTGCAATAATGTGTGGAAATACCTGTGTCTGGAAATCTCCACAAGATTCACCTTTGCTGTCATTTGCTCTCGCTCGTCTAATGCATGAAGCTGGCCTCCCTAATGGAGTCATCAATCTAATACACGGAAAAGGAAGCGGCGCTGGTCAACATATTGTAGATGCTGTTGATCTAGGAATGGTAGACAAAATTTCCTTCACAGGAAGTACGGCAATTGGTAAAATGATAGGAGAGGCATGTGGACGCAATCTTGTTTCAGCCAGTTTAGAATTGGGTGGAAAAAATCCGTTGGTAATAATGCCATCTGCAAATCTTGAAAATGCAGTAGAAGGGGCTTATTGGGCGGGTTTTGGAACTGCAGGACAAAGATGCACAAGTCTAGGTAATCTGATTATTCATGAAGATATTTATGATGAATTTATGGAGCTATTCATGGAAAAAGTAAAATCGACAAAAATTGGTAATTCAATGCATTATGATGGGGTTCTTTACGGTTCTATGCTTTCAGAAAAATATGCAAAAGACTTCCTTGAAGCACTTGAAATGTGTGAGTCGAGTGGGGCAACAAAGATCTGGGGTAATGGAAGAATAAGTAAAGACAACAAACCAGAAAATTTCCAGGGAGATCCTAGTGAGGGAGTATATATGTGGCCTCATGTTTACGTCGATGTAACAGAAGATATGGAATGTTTCCACGAAGAGATTTTCGGACCAGCTGTTACCATCGTTAAAGCAAGAGATTTTGAACATGGCTTACATCTTGCAAATGCATCTCCATACGGTCTATCTTCTGCCATATATACCAATGATCGATTAGAAGCATATCGTTACAAGACTGGAATTAAAGCAGGAATGACTGGAATCAACAATTCAACTACTGGTGCTGAAGCGCACCTTCCATTCGGAGGAGTAAAGGGTAGTGGTAATGGCACTAGAGAATCGGGAATATGGGTAATCGAAGCATACTCATACTGGCATGCTGTGAATGACGAACTTAGCGGAAAACTCCAACTTGCTCAGATGGATGTTGAAGAAATAGAAATTGATGAAATTGATGCTGATTANGGATTCTTGGCATAATTCCNACTATGGNTCTATGCAATATGATAAAACACAGTCGAGTTTAGCNNGNGTCGAGTACGATGTCTGACGTCATCAAACTTCCTGTTTCAAGNGGTTTCGGGGAGACTGATCGAACGGATAAATGGTGGACTCAGCCCCTATGGATGGGGTTTGCCCTTACATTAGCTATGATTTACACTTTTGTTCGACTAATTTTCTTTGATGGCGCCATACATTATGACAATCACAGAGTTACTAGCCCTATCTTCTCTCCAGATATTATCCATCTGTGGGGATTATCAGTTCCTGGGTGGGCAAATTCTGCTATGCTAATATTATGGATACCTTTTGGGTTTAGAGGAACCTGTTACTACATGAGGAAAGTATACTACAGGACTTTTTTTGCTAGTCCTACTGCTTGTGTTGTATCGAAGCCTCATTTGGTTAAATCAATGGGATATCGTGGCGAAAGAGGACTATTTGTATTGAATAATATCCATCGATACATGCTATATTTAGCAATGATTATTCTCNTAATGAAATANTACGATATTTTTCACACTGTTTCATTCGACCAAAATGATGGTACTACGTCTTATGGTATNTCGCTAGGAACTTTTGTTCTTGCTGCTGAATCCTTCCTTCTCACAATGTATGTCGGTTCTTGTCATGCTTTCAGACACATCATAGGGGGAGGGAGCAATAAATGGAGAAAAGGATTTTCTAAACTTCAAGGAAAATTTTTCTGGCGCATTTCATCTATCAATGTCCATCACGGATTCTGGTTTTGGACTAGTTTAGCAATGGTATTCATTGGAGATTTATTTGTTTGGGGCGTAGCAGAAGGAATTCTNTCNGATCCAAGTATTGTATTTTGAGGTTTACATGGAACGATATACTGAACATTCCTTTGACGTNATTGTCATTGGCGCTGGCGGGGCTGGATTACGTGCCGCAATTGAAGCGAGTGCTTCNGGGGTNAGTGTNGCTATGATTTGCAAATCTATGCTTGGAAAGGCCCATACTGTAATGGCTGAAGGAGGAGCTGCCGCCGCATTAGCAAACAAAGATCATCGCGATTCTTGGGAAATCCATTTCCGAGACACGATGAAAGGAGGGAAATATCTTGGTGATTGGAGAATGGCTCANATTCATGCTCAGCAAGCTCCAGATCGTATTAGAGAACTTGAACAGTGGGGTGCGGTTTTTGATAGAACGCCAAGAGGATTAACTAGCCAACGAAACTTTGGAGGACACACATATCCTAGGTTAGCACACATTGGAGATGCTACTGGTCTTGAACTCATTCGAACCTTACAACAAAAGGGAATTCACACCGGAATGGAGGTCTTCATGGAATTCACAGTTCGAAGACTTTTCAAAACAAACGGAAGGATTTCTGGATGCTTAGCGTACAANAGAACCGATGGATCTCTTCACGTATTCAAGGCTAAAGCAATCATTTTGGCTACGGGTGGGGCGACAAGATGTTGGGAAGTGTGCTCTGGTTCATGGGAATATACTGGTGAAGGGTATGCTTTGGCCTATTGGGCGGGTGCTGAATTAGGAGATATGGAATTTATACAATTTCATCCAACAGGAATGATTTGGCCGCCGTCTGTAAAGGGTATTTTGGTAACAGAGGGTGTTAGAGGAGAAGGAGGAATGTTGCGAAACTCAGAAGGGGAACGATTCATGTTCGATTATGTACCTGAAATGTATCGAGAGGAATTTGCAGATACAGAAGAGGAGGCACTTGAATGGGTTGACGAAGTTATTTCTGGTAAATTAGCAACTAAAAGACGCCCCCCCGAACTTCTTACTCGTGATGTTGTTGCAAAGGCCATCAACAGCGAAAGAGATGCTGGTCGCTCATCAGAACATGGTGGTGCTTACCTGGACATATCGTGGAGAGACCCTGAAGAAGTGAAGAAAAAATTGCCAGGAATGTATCACCAGTTCATGGAACTAGCAGCAGTTGATATCACACAACAACCCATGGAGGTTGGACCTACTGCTCATTATGTGATGGGGGGAATAAAGGTTAATTCATACACTCAAGAATCGTCAATCAAAGGCCTATTTGCCGCAGGTGAAGCTGCTACTGGNCTCCATGGAGCAAATCGACTAGGAGGAAATTCACTTTCTGACCTAATTGTGTTTGGGAAGATTGCGGGAGAACAGGCTTCTATTTATTCACAGCAATTTGACGAATTTATGGAAATAGAAAGAGACGAAATTGAAGACGCCATAGCAAAGACCCTTGCACCTTTGGAACGCAGTGATGGAGAAAATCCTGCTAAGGTAGTAGAAGATCTAAGAAAAATGATGCAACATAAGGTTGGAATCATAAGAACAAAACACCTACTTGAAGAAGCATTGGTTGATCTTGATGAACTAGAAAAAAGAGCCACAAAAACGAGTGCAAAGGGTGGACGAATATACAATCCAGGTTGGCATCAGGCTTTAGAAATAGATGCAATGATCGATGTTAGTCGCATGTGTGCATTGTCCGCTCTACGAAGAGAAGAAAGTAGAGGAGGACATACAAGGGATGACTTCCCAACCCCCGACCACAAGTATTGGGGTAAAATCAATAGCGTTATTGTGAAAGAAAAAGATGGGTCGATGTCTATTGATTACACTACATACCCATCGATTCCTCAAGAATTAAAGAAATTACTGGATGCTGATGACCTACATGAGGAGGAATAAGATGTCTGAGAATGTGACTTTCAGAGTTTTCCGAGGAGAACCTAACAATGACGGTAATCCTGCTGGAGAACTTGTAGATTATACCGTTCCTATGGATGAAGGAATGGTAGTCCTCGACGTAATTCATCGAATTCAAGCTGAAAAGGCACCAGATTTGGCTTGTAGATGGAATTGTAAAGCCGGTAAATGTGGTTCTTGTAGTGCAGAGATAAATGGAAAACCTCAATTAATGTGCATGACAAGAATGGAAGAAGTCTTTGAAGAAATGGAAGATGAAAGTCAACCAATATTGGTTAAACCAATGCAAACATTTCCTCTAATTCGAGACCTAGTCACTGATACCTCTTGGGCTTACAAAACTGACAAACGGATTAAGCCAATTAATGGCCCAGATGAACCAGATTGGGTTTTCCATCAACATGAAGCTGATAGGATTCAGGAATTTAGGGGATGTATCGAATGCATGCTTTGTGTAAACACATGCCATGTACTTAGAGAACATCAAAAATTCGAAGAGTTTGGTGGTCCTCGGTTCTTCGTCAGACTGGCTAATCTTGAAATGCATCCTCTCGACACCGAGAGTAGGATACCACAAATCAAAGAAGACTTCGGGTTAGGGTACTGTAATATCACAAGATGCTGTACAGAAGTTTGTCCTGCAGGGATTAACATTACTGACAACGCGATTATACCATTAAAAGAAAGAGTCGTAACTGAATACTACGATCCGATAGCTATTCTTGCGAAGAAAATTGGTCTAAGAAAGTGAGAATTTCATCAATAAATTCTCTATCAAGAATAAAAAGGTAAAGGGGATTCGCCCCCTATCGAGGGTATCCGACGATTGGGACGAGGACTATTTGTGCCCTTTTGGGCTTTGGGAGATGGTTTTCAACCTATTCAAAGGCGTTCAATGCCAACCTTGCTGACATTAGCCTTCCAGACAGTATCGCCCTTCAGCCAAGCTGGGGCACTATCAGGCTTTGGCACCTGTTTTCTCTCGCCAGTGAACACATGCACTTTGTCAGTTCCGCGTTCGCGCAACTTAATGCTGGTGTGTCCCTTGTTGGCTGCCTTTAGGGCTGCCTGGCGGGGCTGCTTGTTATGGTACACCGTGCTGGTGTCCTTCCCGTTCTCCATTAGTACGAAGTATTTCTTCTCACTCATTTGAGTTTCACCTCAAAGTTAACTGCTACCTTCCTAGGTTATGAATATTTTCCCGAAAATCGTGATACGTCTCCAAAATAGTGACTTTTTCATGTTTTCCGAGGTACGGATACGTGCGTCGAAAATGACTAAACTTCGGCGCCAGCCAGAGTTTTAGTATTTTGAACACCCTCGATTTGACGAATGTTTTCAACAACAAATTGAGCGATCAATGCCATGTCTTCGGCAACTACCTTTGCAATCAAATCATANTCTCCAAACAATAGAGTTGAATCAGCGACTTGACCAAACTTTCCTATTGATTCATAGACAGAGAACTCGTACCCTGGCTCAACATTAATGAGAACATACCCGGTAGCCATGATGACCCTAGTAAGGCAATAGAATTGAACCCTTCGTTAAATCAAATTATTCATTTCGTAATAAATCAACTACATCTTGAGGATCTAATTCTTCGTATTCATTCAATTCGACTTGAGTTGCATCAAGTACTCCACCAGTTTCCCATGGAGATGATTCAATTTCATTTTCCCTTCTAGAAATCCAAACAAATAATGATGAAATAATCAAAAATATTGCTCCTAATNCAATAACTATTACCAANATTCCACTACTCGATGATTGTTCTATATCTTCATCCTCAACTATTTCTNGTGNTTTATTTAGAATAGTTCCAGTAATATTCATCGGAGTTTCAGAGTTCCATGAATCAAATCTCTTCATACCATCTTCACAAATTATTGAAATATTCACTTCTTCCATCGGACGACTAGGAGTCCATTTCACTAATATTTCCCCTTCTAAACTAGGGNTTTGCTCTAAATNTAGTATAGTAGAGTTCTTATTTAGAACATCTATGTAGCATACAACGTTATTCAGNTCATCCGAGTCTTTAACTTTAAATTCAATCTGAACTTCTTCTCCAACCTTGCCATAATTTGGAGTACTAACATTTAGAATCGAAGGAGGTGGGAAAACAATTCTAACTTCTTCTGTCCAACCAGTAGCTAAACCATCAATGTCGGAAAGGATGATCACTATACTTGCATTTCCTTCGATTAGATCATTAGGAAGATCGATTGAATACATGTAAGGTGAGAACGGGCAGCCTTCAGGAATTGATTGAGATTGCAATAGAGATTCGCTCCAACCAGATTGACGTAAAGATGGTCGGACCTGTAATATTGGCCGATGTTCATCTATGGGTACTACTAGATACATCGATTCTCCTCTGACAAGTTGGGTACCATTTTCTATCATTACAACTTCTCCATTCAAACATAAAACCGCTTCATTGACAGATGGTGGCCTAGTTTCAATTGGTACTTGGAAATTAATTTCTGAAAGCCCCGAGTCTGAATCAATCGCAGTAATTCGAATTTCAAGAGTACCAGAAGATAAGCCAGAACTGGGCAGGAGTAATGGTATCCGTTCTGTTGTTCCATTTCCAAAAGTTGAGAATGGTGCAGTAATGGGAGCCTGTTCTGGCCATGTATATTCTATCTGGCCAACGATTTGGGAAAAGGGAGAATCTGGATCATTTACTGATACCAATATAGATTCGTTACCAACTCCAAAACCAATCATCGATTCCATATCTTCTCGTTGAAATGAGGCTTGTATAGAAGGAAGGATATTTTCAACCATTACTGAACGAGTAGTAATGATATTACCATCTGAATCAGATAAACGTGCTAAAAATGGTGACATAGGGTCATCTAAGCCAAGTTCTAAAGTAGCCAAGTAACATTGATATCGGGATGAATTATCCTTAGGAAGTATTTGGAGTGATGATATTTCCCCTCGTTCAAACAAGAAAATAGGTTGTTCGCTAATTATATCATGGTCAACGTCTTCTACACACGCTCTAACAGGTGTAGGCACACCCCTATACATTCCAAAGGGAGTCCCCGATGGAAGAATGCTATCTCCTGCCCAAGATGGATCATCGGCATTTTGAATGTGAATACCATACCAAATCGATGGAGAATCGACTACCTCAAGAATCTCAGATTCATTAGCATAATCAATAAGTCCGTCGATATCTGTAATCATAACAAACAGATCATGAAGACCTAGAGATGCATATCCCGGAATATCAAAGAAAATTGTCCAACGTATTCCATTACCTGAAGTTGCATTACCTTCAAAAACTACAGATTCATTAGCGCCCTCAATTCTGAAAAATGCAGATTCTACTCCGAATTCATCACTAACATCAATCCAACAAGAAACTGTACTTCCTCTTGGAGCAACCGATGATGAACAATCAATGAGATCAATGCTTGGAGGAGCATTGACCTCTACAATAGTAGAGGCTATATTGTTACTAATTACTCGTTCACTTAGAATATACCCTTGAACAAAAGTACTGGAATTCTGATTCGGCCCATTATCTGCAACATACCTTACTTGCAATTCAACAAAACCTGTAGATTCGGTAATTGTTGGAATATTTATTTCTCTTAGTGAACCTGGCATATCTCCGCTAGGTACTGAAATACTGATGTTTGACAAAACCCTGTTTCCTACCCTTTCTCTAACTTCGATCCATCCATTAGCAGGAGAAGGTCCGATATTAGCTAAATCTACTTGAACATCAAATGAAGTTCCAGTAGATGGTCTAGAGGATACTGATACATTGCGAATTTCAATATCATGAAGACGACTGGAAAATGGGGACATCTTCGGATCTCCTACCATCACCCCCATCCATGATAAGTATCCATTAGATGCAGTATATGATTCTCCTAAATTGTATCCTGAAGCATAAAATGATGTCAATAAATCAGGATATGAAACAGCAGTAAGATATGGTTCATACACATATCCTTTGACTCCTGAAACTCCATCTTCCAAAAGATCCGCCACTAAACTCTGTCCATAACCTGTACCCCATGTGAATGATCTCCCTCCTGTTGATACTGCTGTTTCTGCAATAGATCCATCTACCCATTGCATATGTGGTTGTAAAATCATTAGTTCGACATCGTCAAGGTAAATTGCTCCTTGCCTAGATACGTTCTGAATTTCAATTTCTAAAGAAATATTCAATCTTGTCACATTTTGATGTGGACGAAATCGAAATTCATTGTTACTCCAGGATGTAGTGATTGTTTTAGAATTTGAAAAATTAGTAGATAGAAGATTATTGCTAGAATCAAATCCTTCGACCTTCATTGTCCAATCAGCATTAACTTCTCCAATCAATTGGGCTGTGGAAGATAATGTCCATGCATGCCCCATGTTCTCTATGCCAAATTCATATTCTTGCGAAATAGAACTAGGCCCTTGCCCACTAGCGGAGAAATATGGGCAATCTAAAGCAACTTCTCCATTCACTAAAATGATTTCAGAGGAATTAAGAGCTTGTGTCCAAACCTGTACTTCATCGATTAACCCTGACCAATGAGTGTTTCCTGCTCTATTTACTCCGAATTTGTATAAATCAATTTCATCAATACTGCCGTTAGGGATTGTTATATTTCCTACTAAAATTCCATCCATATATTGCATCAACTTATCTCCATCTTTTGCAACTACGAAGTGAACCCATTCAGACGCACTAACTGTCCCAAAATCATAAGTTCGATTGTGATAAAGTTGCCAAACTCCAGGTGTAGAACCACTTGTCATTATTTGGAATGAATCAGAATCGCCACCTACATCATTTACCGCGATTACAGATGAATATCTACTCTGACCAGTATGATTCGCCTTCGCCCAGAGAGATATGGTAAAATCGCCAAGACGGTCGTCAACATCTGCTTCTAAGATATCATCAATACCGTCTAGAAAAATACAATTTCCTAGTAAACAAGTTTGCCAAGTAGGATTTCCTGTCATTGTTAGATTATCTTCCCCAATTAAATCTTCAACTATTGTCCCATTACCCGCTTCAAAGTCCCAATGGTGGACCAAAACATCACTTCTAACTGGAGAACTCAGTGCTCTAGTAAATGATGTAGATGGAATTACCTGTTTACTTTGGTTAGGCCCCTCCCATGAAACAATATGGCCAGCTCCTCCTCCATGTTCAAAAAATTCTGATCTGAAAATATGCTCGCCTTGTTCTAATTCCACTGATCCACTAACTTCTCTCATACCATGTATTCCTGAATTATTCACAATCAATTCATCATTTATCCAAACCAATACTCCATCATCTGCATTCGAGTAAAAGGTCCAATTCCCTGCTTCTGGAATTGTCAAAACTCCTGAATGCCTAACTGAAAAATAATCTGAAAACCTAGAATCTAATCCTGGCCAAAAAGAGTTTGATGAGGCATAATTGATATCTAATTCAGAGCGAACATGATTTGGCACTCTTCCATTTAAATCAGGCATAAAAGAAGAGTTGTAACTTATCCCTTGATTATCAAAATATTCAGCAAGTAATCCATTTGTATTTTCTCCATTTGTAGCAGAACATTGTGCTGAATTTACACTCAATCTAGCTGCAGAATTGTCTGAATCATAATCCCACTCTAATGTTTCTCCAACTGAGAAAGTGGAGGTAGATGATGACCATGATCGAATTCCAGATGAAGATGAACTATCAGGCGTATCAAAGCCGTTGTCTGGAAGTTGTTGGTTGCTCCAAGATTCATCATTACTACCCCATGATGCGTACATCATCACATTATTTTCTCCAGTAACAAAGGTAGAATTCTGATTAAACAAAACTGGCATTCCTAAAGTCTGATTTAGGTGACTGTGCGCTGAATATAGAGCGTCATTCCAGAACTTATACCCTGAACCGTTTCTATTTGCTGCTAAATCCAAGACTGTTTGTCCATGAGAGCCAAAACTATTGTTTGCTTTATTTATCAGAGAAATCGCAGTATCAACATCATAACCCGTTAGACGTGTTACTATGTAGAAACCTTGTTCAGAACGACGAAATTCTGGTACAGGTTCTGAAGAAAACTTAGCATACTCGTCTTCATTATCGTTTGACCAAGGTCCATATTCATGTTCCCCCCAATAAGATCCATGAATTAAGGCTCCAAATTGTCCAGAATCTATGAGAGCTAATTCTGAATCGAATGAGGCGCGTACGTTAGTACCCCCATTTATTCGTAACGGGATTCCTTTGGTAGTAACCAAATAGTTTAGATCACCAAAAAGACCTCTTTGCTGAATCATTAATCGAATAGGGTCTGCAAAATAAGTATCAAACTGATCTGAATTAATTGTTTCACTGGTAGGTGTACTTTCGTTAGTTAAAAGGAAAATCCGTTCAGGAGGAATTCCTCTGGCAGACGCAAATGCATTCCCTATCAATACACTATCAGTACTGCGATTATTAATTACAATTGCTACATCACTATAATTGACATAGGTAGAATGATGGAATCCCATAGGAACTGCTATTGTTTCATCATTTACAAAATCAGAATAGTCGGGTGAATTTATCGGATGATATACTGAATCCTCAGAATAAATTGTTGACCATGGTGAAATCAGTAACATGAGAAGAAACAGGATGACACGGGCCCCTCTCATTGGTTACCGGAGGTTTAGCATTGGTGTTGAATGAATCGGGTCCAAAACCAAAAATGTTATTTTCAATGAAACGACTATAACAAATCGCCCTGTCGCATCGAAAATATGGACACGCTCATAGTACGTGATTGCAAACATGCGCAACTACGTATTTTAGTAGGGGATGTGCTCAAGGCAGAATGTGACATTTTAGTGACAGGAGCGAATAATAGACTCTCTGGACGAGAAGGAATTGATGCAAGGATTCACAAAGCTGCTGGTGATGAACTCAGAGAAGCATGTTCTCAAATTGCTCGAGGACAACGTGCATTGAATTTGCAACCTTGTTCTGTTGGTTCTGCTGTATCTACATCTCCATTTAATCTTCCAGTTCAACATTTAATTCATGTTGTAGGACCCGATTGTCGTCGACCTAATCAAGACCTTAATCGTCGTGAACTATTGGAAAAATCGTATAATTCAATGTTTGAACAAATAGCATCAAGTAAAATTCGTGGAGTTGTTGCTCTTGCGCCTATTTCTATGGATGTTTTTTCTTATCCTCACAGGGAAGGGGCAAGAAAAACAATGGAAATTCTTCTTGGAATACTCGATGGTGAAGAAGACCCAGGGNTTGAGAGGTTACTTTTGGTCACCGATAATACAAATTTCATAAGTAATATGAAGACAGTTTATCGTGAGACTGAAGATCAATTTCCAGGTTCAGATTTAACTCGAGCTTTTAGGCGTGGATTAATACAATAAATCCTGAAATTAATTTCTCACATATTCCCAATGGAATCGTTGAAATCTCCTGTATGGTGTATGATTGCATCTTCCAACGTCAATCTCCCCATAGCAACAGCTCTTGCTAGAGNAGAAGGAATAGTAGTTCGACCTAGAGAATGACTTCTACTCCTACGCTGAATATCACGAATTTCTCCATTTGTGGGTCGAACCTTTCGTTTTTGGTTAACTGAATCTCCTGGAAGGTGAGCAATTCTTAATGCTGCAGAAGAATGAGCATGCCGAGGAACACCAATGGAAGTTCTTGATTCATTTACTATTTGAACCGATAAACCACGTACTACACAAGTATTGATTATCCTATTTGCTATTGTTTTTGATCCATTCCCAACACGGATTATCAAAGATTCATGTTCAATNGCTCTTGANATTCTCATTATACTATCCACNGTATCATCTACNCCTTCAAGTTGGGCCTTTCCAAGAGTTAATCCATCTCCCAACCATGCTATCCCTGGTCTAGGACCAGGATCAACTCCGAATATTAGTCTTCTAATTGGTCTNGAATATCTTAATCGATGAATTGCTTGTTCTACNGAATGCTGAACTTCNTCTAATGTTACTGATATCCCAAGAGGATCGCCACTCATTAATACCTCAGAAGGAGTTCCCATCCATGCTGCAACATTCGAAGGAACAGGATCGGATGGAAGAATTTGGATACAACGTATCTCTCTTTTTTTTAATTCTAATAACAGTCTGTAAGCAAGCCGGAAATCATTGGTGCGTACGGCAATGTAACCCACGTGATAGTAAGTGCACATCGGAGGGTCTTGAATGTCAGGGTTTGAAACAACGGGACGGCTTTGTTTTGTGATGTAAAAAATCACCTCGAATATTCCATTATCAACCAAAGAGATTAGGTTTGGTACGTTACGCGACAGATATGGTACAGGGGGCACAATACGAGCGTGAACTCCGACATGTATTAGCTGGGCTTCCGGAAGGTGTTCGTGCAGTTACTCGTTCTTGTTCTGAATCTGAGAGAGCTCAAGCACGACTTGTGATTGAAAAACCATTTTTAGTTGTAAGAGCAGCAGGAAGTGGAATAGAAGGAAGTGGTGATTTACTTGCTCTGAGAGGAGACATATGTTTCCCAATAGAAGTAAAAACAAGTAAAGAAAAGAAATTATATCTTAATGGAAGATTAGCCGAACAATACTCAGCTTTAGAAAATATAGGAAAGAGATGTGGACTAATGCCATTATACGCCTACCGTCTAAAAGGAATTCGAGGAGATTCTTGGCGTATTTTCCGTATCGATACTGGTAAATTAGAGGGGAGATTGTCAATACTCGCTAGAAGAATTCCGACTTGTCCTTTGACTAAAAATGGAAGGCCACATTTAATTTGGGATCAAGGATTACCACTACATAAATTTCTAGCACTAGTATGTAGAAAAACAGAACAAGAAAGTAAATCATTTGAAACCATTCAAGAAAGAATAGATATTGAATCTCAAATATATGAAATTGAAACACCAGATTGGATGAAGGGTTTCATTCGTTAGTAGAAACAGAAGGAGAAAGCAACTGCTCTTCCATGAGATTTATTCGATTTTCAATTTCAATAATATCCAACTGCACTTCTTCCAATGATGCTTGTTGAAGCAAACGAACAATTGAATCAAGATCTCGAACCATCGAATCAATTTTCCTTCGTATAGAAGGAGTGAGCGAGTTATCTTCGTCCATGTTATTGCGAGTAACCATCACGTCATGAAACCAACGGTAACAAAACAATGGAGGATTCAAATGAGGTAAAAGATAGCGTACACTAAGAAACATGGCATCGAGGCACACATTAAGGGATCGGGTTTTCTCAGCCCTGACCGTAATAATGGCACTAACAATGAGGGACTGGATTTTTTTTGTCTTATCTATGATTGCAATTTTTTCGGATAATATATTACTGGGTGTGCTTTTTTTAAACATATTTTTGATAAGAATACTCGAAAAAGAAGGGTATCTAGAAAAATGGAATGCTACAAAGGTTCTCGGATTTATCTTGATGATAAGAACTAACAAAGGGCAAAAAATATTGGAGAAGATTTCCCGACCACGTAAATTTTGGAGAATGTTTGGAGAATTTTCAATTTGGATAGGGTTTGTTGCCTTATTTTTCACTAGTATGATGGTAATTTTATCCTTTCTTTCTTTGTTTAATTCAAGTCGAGAAAACATTTCAATAGAATCGTCGGAGGTATTACTCATTCCAGGAGTAACATCAGGAATTCCAATTTTTTGGCCGCTAATGGCATTAATTGTGGCCTTAATTATCCATGAATATGGACATGGAATTCTAATGAGAGCACATGGAATGAGAGTGAGAAGTTTTGGTTTGCTTATTTTTTCATTGATTCCAATCGGAGCATTTGCTGAACCGGAATATACAGAGGTAACGAAAGCACCAAAGAGAGAAAGGATGAGAATATATGCTGCTGGACCTGCAGTGAATATAGTATTCTCAATTATTCTTGTATCTATTTTAGCTGTAGCAATTGATGGAGTTAATCCTAGTATGCAAGGAGCATATAGTCCAGCAATTGTAGCTGATGGACCTGCCAATGAATCGGGATTGGAACCCTATGACATCATTATCGAAGTAAACAATGAATCTATTTCAAATGCCGATGATTTACGTTATATTTTGGACTCATCAAAGGCAGGAGATACTCTCCTTCTAACTGTTTTAAAATACAACGGAACTAATGTAACTGAATGGGAAGAAAAAAATATAATTGAGGTAAAGTTAGGTGATCAATATGAATACTATCTTTCAAAAAATGCATCAGAAAACGATTTAGAAAGACTAGGCATCTCTCCCGGAGACCCATTTTTAGGAGTTAGAGGAGATTCTACATTTGGTCAGACCATTCGAAGTACCGACCATGGGAAAAATCGATTGATGGGGCCATTTTATCCCAATCAAACAGCCGAAGAAAAAGTTCTGGCTACCTTGTTGTATCCACTGAATCTACTTGCTACACCATTTGAGTTCAATGGAGAGATAATGCTTGAATCAGAAATAAAAATGCTNGAATTTGGTATTATTGAATTTTTCTTCATNGAAGGTATTTTCTGGTTTTTGTGGATNAATTTCTTGTTAGGTTTTGCTAATCTAATCCCTGTAATACCATTTGACGGTGGTCACATAATGAGAGACACGATTAATTCAACTATCAATTGGATTGCGGAGAAATCACGAATTATACATTCTCAGAAAGCGGAAATTTTGGCTACAAAAATATCGAATATTTCGTCACTCTTGTTCTTTTTCGCTTTCCTGATACCGATCATTTACGGACTGATTAATTGAAACATCAAATTCGGGAGCAGAAGAAATTATTTTTGTCATTGCCTTCTCTATAATCATAACACTGCTCAGTAAGATAACTACTGCAACAAGAAGACTTGTCCATGCATCTGAAGTAACTTGACTTGAATTGTTAGATGCTGCTAATTTAACAATCCCAAACCATGGAACTTCAGGTCCTGCTAGACCACTAACCCATTGAGGTCTTACTGCGGTAACTGGATTCCCGAATTCATCTCTTAGTCCAAAATAGTGAGGGCCAGAGCCGCTATATCCTGTTGCAGTTAATTGATCAATTGTACAACCATTAGTNCTTGGATTNTCACCAGAGGTAAGAAATCCTTCGTGTTCAGGAATCCAATCTTGAATCATCAAATATCCATGAGGTTGACAAGAATATCCTGTTAAATTCATACTGATTGAGGTGACATTCAGTACTGATGTTCCCTTAACATCCCATGTCAAAATACATGCTCCTATTGAACCGTCTGAAGCAACAAATAACTCATCTAATTCTCCCTGANTACAAGTTCCGTTGTTCTCTACAGGTGTAGTCTCATTTGCTAATGCAAACAAAATAGCACGATGAATAACTGGCGTATCATTTCCACCATTCTTTTTGTAAATGATAACATCTCCNGGCATCCCATGAGTAGAATATTGATGATATTGACCTCCAATTTCAACTGCTTCCGCATAAGTAACTACTTCACGTTTTTCCGGTTCGGTAACTAAGATAATGTCTCCCGGATCGATAATTCCAACGTGCGATTCATCATCAGTCATCATTGATTGAGATTCAACTACCACCATTGGAGGTGAAGACCCTGTCATTAGCACTAACGAACCGTATAGAACCAATATCATTCCAGCAGCAAGAAGGATTTCACGAATCCATCCATAACTACTGGACATTGATTTTCCTCACTCCTCTTCCGTTGATGATTTCAACGAAACCTTAGGACTTGTAGACCAAAGCAATGTCCCCAATCCGATTAACAAAAGTATTGTCATGAAATCAAATGACACTGGTTCTACCAACTTGTTAACATCCGATCCTAATATACTCTGAAACCAAGCTAACATATTAACNGAGTATTCACGAGNCCCNTCTGTTGTCATTCTTGCAATTCCAAAGAAAGAATTCCAAAGNAGAAGAAGAATTCCAGTTACTGAACCAACAATCAACATCTTCTGAATAGGAGGAGAAGAAAGGTTAGAATTTCCAGTATTTTCTGATAAAATAGTGTTTTCTGCATTCCACCAAGAAATAATCCATGATTCCTCTGTAGTAAAATTAGTAGCAGGTGATTGAAAAATCCGTCCGGCACGAATTCCATGATCCTTGTAATGGGCTAACAACCTACCTTGATGGATACTTCCCAAAAGAGATGCCGCCTCTTCGGCTTCTTTTCTACGTTTTAGTATCTCAGCTCTCGATTCTAATTCAAAAATTTCTCTAAGCAAAGTCAACTGCTCATTATATCGGAAAAATTCAGGGCCAACAACGCCGAGAAGGATTAATCCCCCTATGGCGAAAAACCAAGACATTCCAATAAGTTCTGGCATCTCACTTACTCCATCCATAAACATAAAGAAAACAAGAGACCAAAGGAATGCTGCAAGTCCTACCAATGATAATATGAAGAGAATACTAAGATGCTGATCTCTACGTTCTTCCCACCATCTTCCGAAGATGTTGCCACTCTGCTTCTTACCTCGTCGAGCCATGATAATCAACCATTCCTGAAAGTTCAATTGTATTCTACTTTCGCATAATAAGTCTCAAAATTGACTTCAATTTTCTATGACCGGACGACGCCATGTTGATATGTTCATTCATTCACAGTAGAACAACACCGGAGGTTAGGCTATGAGGAGATCGGCAATATTNGTCTTGTTCCTGTTTATTTCGATGTCTATGTCCCCACTTGTGTCTGCTGCAACTACTGANACNCAATTTGCTGATGGAACAACAACCTTCAGCCATAGTTTCACAAGTGCTACTGGTGGNGACGCTCAAACACCTGGAATTACTCTTCCATATGGTGCTTCAGTAACCCAAGCCAGATTCTCGATAGAAGGTACAGCGCAAAATACTCAATGGGAGAATCGTTCAACAAATAGCGANTTTGGAGGGGCTGGAACTACTTCTACTTCATTTACNGGAACGTACTTCTCCAGTTGGTATAGGAATAACTTGAAGGTAGAAAATGACGAAATNACATTGAATACTCAAGAATCAACCAATACGAACAATCTTGCTGCTTCTNGAGATTGGGATAGTGCCTCTTCTTCGTATCATAATACCACAGGTAGGTTTGCTGCAAATGGNGATCAAGGATATATTAGTCCAACAATCAGTAGTAATTCGATGACTGTACCGAATTCGATGAACTGGAACTACCCCGGCGCATTGGTTAAGNTTGGTAACACCTTATTCACTAGCAATTATCAATCTAGCTCAGTATATCAAACCCCAGCTATTAACTCGTATAATTCATCGTCTTCAAGTGTAGTGAATTCTGTTACTAAGCAATATAATAGTTGCAATAGTCAAGCATTGTATACACTGTATGACTTAGCAGCAGATGGAGAAGACACTGTTTGGGCAGTTTCATATAATTATAGAAGGATAACAAAATGGACAGTTTCTGATTCCACTTGGAGTTGTGTTGGTGACTGGACTATGTCTAGTTCTTCTTCGTATCCAGTAGGGATTGCCATAGATCCTGAAACAGATGATCTCAAGGTATTGGTTCGTTCTAGTTCCGGTTCAATTACCTACAATCTATGGAATGTTTCTCGTTCAAATCCNACTACTGCTACTTCGATTACATATCTAGGTACTAGTAGTACACTTTCTGGAACAATTTCTGGCTTGACGGTTAATTACCCACGAATCATGGTTAACTCGTATAGAAGCTCTTCATCAACACACTTCGTACTACATAATGCAGGAGCTTGGGTTGACTTTCAGGGTTCAATCACTCTGAACGGAAAAGGGCATTATGGTATTGCTGATAGTGGAGAAGGAGAAGTACTCTATGCATGCTTTTATACAGCAATCACTAGTTACTGCCCATCAACGACATCCAGAACTGTACTTTCCTCAGGGATGGGGGCTACATTTGAACAGCGTTCTTCTACACAATCTAATAGTATAGCAATTGGATCTACAACAAATCTAGGATCTTCTATTTCAACAATTACACTTAGTGGGCTGATTACATACGAGCCTGATGGGACGTCTGTTGAAGTTGAAGTGAGTCTCGATGGAGGGAATTCATGGAAGTCAGCTTCTCTTAACACTCANATATCATTCACGAATGGTGGAAATCAAGTAAAATGGCGAGCATATCTTAACGGTACGAACAATTCTATTTCTCCAATAATTGATCGCGTTCAACTAACATATGTGTCTAGTTACTCTTCAAGTGGATATATTCGAGGTTACAAATATCTAGGCACAACAGGAACCTCTCCGGTAGCTGCAAAAGTTTGGTGGAATTCCACAACTCCAGGTTCATCTTACTTCAATATGTACTTTCAGNTAGGTTCACAGTACACTGTTCAGAGTCCTGGGCAGACTATTTCCCTAACAGGGACTAGTTCATACATATATTTCTACATATACTTCTATTCTGGTTCTGGAGGTACCAACACACCAACGTTAGAAGATTTCAATATCCAAATATTTAGTCAGGCACCACAAAATGTGAAAATGGATATCGGTGATGATGGAAGTAATGAATGGCAAGACCAAGGCACTCTACTTGGAATCAGGGATGTTAGTAATACCAATATTTTGAATTCCATAAATTCTCAAATTCCGGGTACTGGAGTAGGAACCGTTACTATTCCAATTACACTGTCATCAACTGCACCTGGACTTGTGAAAATTAATTCGTTTGAACTAACATACACCATGCAAACAGTAAATCTGGATATCATTTGGGAGGACGGGATGGTTCTTCATGAACGGAGTCAGGCCTACGAAGTAGTTACTAGACATGTTATTGGAGAAGGTGCTACTGGAATATCTGGAGCAACTCTAGATTTTGTTGCATCCCCTAATTCTGACTCTCCGTCTCTTACTTGGTCAGAAACTGGTACCTTAATGGACGACGATCCAGCTGACTGGATTATTCCAATTCAACCGGGACAAGAAGGCGGGACATATACAACAAATAATAATGGAATTTTTGAAATCCACTGGAGATTTAGAGTAACAAGTGAATTTCCCGAACAGAATAATGTAGGCTTTAGAGTTACATGCACNGATGATCAAGGGTCGACACCTGCAATGTTATCTGATACNATGAATACAGGAATTATCGTGAATCAATCATATGGTCTTGGATGGTTAGGGGTTAGAGATGCAGAAGGACTAGTTACCAGTCAGAATCTGACAAATGGTGCTTGGATTTCTGCTGGAGAGACNATCTTCTTCCAAGGCCAGATGTGGTTTGCAAATACTGAAGATACTCCATTAAATTCAGTTTTTGATGTACAAATTGCACANAAAGGAGAGCAGGGAGATTTCGTTCAATCCTCATGGAAAGACCAGAATAATCCAGATGGTTCGTTTTTCATCAGTTTAACAGTTCCTGAAATTGACATACCTGAAGGAATTACATACGAAGTTCAAACATACAATGAAAGAGACTCAACATTAGTTATTCCACCCGGTCCTGATTCTCGTCGTACATTCTTCATTGACGGTACATCTCCAGAAATTACTCATAATATGCCAAAACAGGATGATTATGTCGCCGCAAGATACGATCAATCAATTATTATCGATGTAGAAGATGCTGTCGGAGATCCTAAGGAACTTACACTCCATTACTGGGTTGAGGCCGATCATGATATTAATCGAAATGGAATAGCAGATTCAGATGANTATGTAAATCGAAGTATGGTAAATACAACAACAGCAGAAAGTAAAAGATTCTTTACTACAATTGATGATAGCCGTAATCCAAACTTAGCTTCCGTATCTTATTATGTAACTGGAAATGACCCTGCAGGTAATCTTCTAGAATCTGGAGAAGGACCAGGATTTTCCTCAGATCTTGCAACGTACCGAACTCGAAAAGATATGGAATCAGTATTTACTGGACTGCATTGGTCTGGACACAATGATGGAGATGCTATTTTCGCAGGAACTGAACAAACAATTACTGCTGGCTTAGTTGATGCAAACGGTATTATCGATTTTGAGATAATAAGTTTGATTTTCGATTTTGAGGGCCCAGATCCAGAAAGAGATAAGCAATCTATCTCTTTTTCAGGCAGGAACAATACATTTTGGAGCGATTCAGATTACATAGATATTCTACAAAATAGCAAAGCTACGACGATAAGTAATGATACAGGCCTCCCTTGGATTCTCATTGATTTTCATTTCAAGGTTTCATGGGATTGGCCAGATGAAGATATCAGTGATTTAGCATTTGAATACAAACAGCTTGGAGCCAGTATGAGAAGNATTGAATTCGTTGATAGAACATTCCATGTTGAAAACGATCTGGTGCTTGATCCAACTAGTTACACAATAACAGATGTTATGCACCCTAGAGTAGGCCCGATAGATAGTTCGACACCTATTAGAGCAGATGATAGAATTCAATGGACTGGGCGTGTAGTGTATGAAAATTCTCAAACCCCCCCNCCTAATAATTTAGGAATAGTTGTAGAAGTGTTTGATGGAGTCCAAATGTGGTCAGATGGTAGTCTCACAGAAAATGGAGATTACATGNTAGAAGTTCCATTAAGCGCTGCTCCTACTCTTGCTTCCGCCGAAACNCGAACTTTCCTAACTGGAATTACAGGTATTCCTGGNAGGGGAGAAGATATGACTAGAGATTCAGTATCGACCACACTACAACTTAGCGTTGATCATACCCCTCCTAGGGTAATCCATAGGATTCTTCCTGTAGACATAATCGATATTGGAATTCAAGAAGATCTAACCCAAGTAAATGTCGCTTTCTTGGGAACTGAAGAATGTGTAAATGATCCGTCTGACCAACGATGTTCTGACTTAGCNCAAGCTCCTCAACAAGTTCACTGGATAATGAGAGATGGAACTACAACTATCGCTGCTGGATACTCTGTTCTTTCAATGGAACTACAAGGTAACCTAATTCTTTGGACTGGAACTGTAGATCTAACTAGCGGAGGATTAGTAATTCCAAGAAGTGGATATATTGTTGGATTCTATGTCACAGGTGAAGATGCGGCAGGAAATACATTCCCTCAAACAAGTAATAGTGAGAGTGATCCGGTGAGAGAGCCCACCAATCTGGATAATGATTTAGATCTTGCATGGGTCACTTTGGGTGCAGACAAAAGTCCTGAGTTAAGAGCAATTAGAATTGATACAAATCAAGAACGNGTTAGCGTAGGTACTGATGTCGAATTACGAATGTATCTAACGAATTTAGGTGGTCCACTGAACGCTTCTTTCGATGTGTCTTTCTTCGCTGGTGATGCAACTGAACCATTCAATACTCAACGAATCGATAAAATTGAGGANGGAGATACNATTTACATCGATGCAATATGGGATGCTGAAGAAGGAATTGAAAGAATAAGAGTCGTTGTAGATTCTAGTGATGAAATCGACGAAATTGATGAACAAGATAATGCTATTTCCGTTGGAATCGATGTCGCATATGGATGGGGACTTGGTTGGATAGAACAAGCAAGACAAAATCCATTGACTATTCTTCTTATCGTGATTGCTTTGATTGTAGTTCCAACAGTAACATACGTGAGTATTCGTCAAATGAATAAAGGTGCAGTAGATGATGATTTTGTGAATTTATTATTTGAAGATGATCAATATGAAGATGATGATGATGAGTACGATGATGATGAGTANGATGATGATGATGGGGGATGGGAATAACTCCCCAATAGGTTGAATAATTATTGATTCAGTTTTGGACGAGTGAATATGTCTGATTGGGATTTATTACATCCAAATGTCAGTCAAATTGTAGGAAAAAAAGGTTGGATACCGACTCCTATTCAAAAAAAATCAATTCCCGCAATCCTTGGTGGCAATGATGTACTATTAATCGCTCCAACTGGATCNGGAAAGACTGAATCTGCTGCATTACCCCTGTTGTCAATGGCNATTTCTGAGAAATGGGGTGAGAGTTCTATNGTATATATTACTCCACTTCGTGCACTAAATCGAGATATTGATAGAAGATTACCTGAATTATTCAAGCCATTGAATCTGAAAGTTGCCCTTCGTCATGGAGATACTCCTAATTCAGAAAGACAACGACAATCGAGAAAACCACCCCATCTTTGGATTACAACTCCTGAAACTCTACAAATTATGTTATTAGGTTCTAGACTNCGGGAACATCTAAGCAAAATAAAGGCAATTATTGTAGATGAAGTTCACGATCTTGCTGCTTCAGAAAGAGGATCTCAACTTCTACTTGCAATAGAAAGAATTCAGGCTTTATCTCCAGATAAAATTCAACGAATTGGATTATCTGCTACAGTTGGGAATCCACAAGAAGTNGCGAATTGGTTGTCAGATGACGCTCAAATTGTACATGGAGATGCTCCCAGAGAAACTAAAATCAGAGTTCATGCCCCTCTCCCTTCACCTGAGGATAAGATACTAGCACTTGATTGGAGAACTAGTGCAGAATCAGTCGCGTCTCTNAGACATATCACCAAATTAGTCGANGATGAAAGTCCTGCNCTCATATTCGTCAATAGTAGAAATTCGGCAGAAACAGTTGCATTGAGAATGAGANACATAAATCCGGATTTAGAAATTGGAGTGCATCATGGTAGTTTAGCCTCTGAAACTAGAATGGATATGGAAAATCAATTACAAAATGGTGAATTAAATGCAATGATATGCACCAGTAGTATGGAATTAGGAATTGATGTTGGGAGTATCAAAAGAGTTCACCAAATTGAAAGTCCTCGTGCAGTAGATAGAATGCTACAACGAGTAGGAAGAGCCGAACATGTTCTTGGGGGAGTAGGAAGAGGAGATNTAGTAGCTTGGAAAATAGATGATATCGCAGAAGGTGCAGCAATAGCAAGAATGGCTAAATCAAAACAAATTGAACCAATTTCTTGGAGATATCATCCTAGAAGTGTTGCTACAAATCAATTAGTTCTATTATCACTTCAGGAAGGATGGATTCGATGTGANCAGGCTACNTCATTGTTGAAAAAATGTCATTTATTTGAAGGGTGGGAACATGATGATACAATGGATCTATTGCGTCTATTGAATGATAGAAGACTAATACGATTAGTTGAAAATTTTAACGAAAGCGATCCTCTGAGATGGCCACCGAAATTATGGAAAAAATTGGCAGAATCAAGTAATGATGTACCACCCGAACGACCTTCAATTGAAGAATTTGAACTGATGTCTGCCAATAAACAACGTATACTTGTTGAGAAAATGAAAAAATTAGTTCCTAATGAGTTGAAAGAAAATGGATGGTATGGACCAAGTGGAAAAGCAGCTGAAGTAAGAAACAGGGGTGTTTCAATGATTCCAGACTCTGAACGTTATCGAGTCAGAGACTCAGTGAGTCGACGAATAATAGGGACTCTTGATGAAGCATTTGTAATGGGAATTCAAGATGATGAAGCAGCAAATTTGTTTGTTATGGCTGGAAGAACATGGATGATTATTGATGCNGATCCTGAGGCTAGNGAACTAACTGTTATTCCAACTGCAATGAAAGCGGANGCTCCACTATGGTTTGGGGAACTACCACCTGTTCCTGAAGGAGTTGCAAGAGAAGTAGGAAGAATGAGAATACTTATTTCAAAAGAATTTGGAGGACTAAATTTACCTCAAAAAAATCCAGCAGATCACTTGACTGGTGGACTAATTGATTCAACATTAGAAGAATATGATATTTCTGAAGAAGCAATGGAACGGTTCTCCTCTTCAGTAATGGAACATCTCGAATCAACTGGATATATCCCTCATGCTGGATTGTGGACACTTGAATACCAGGCAGATGCTATTGTTTTGAATACATGTCAAGGCACAAAAATCAACCAAACATTGTCTGACTTTCTTCAGGCTATGGCTTCAATGATTGATGGAAAAATGGGACGAACAATTGTCGACCCATACAGAATCCATCTAATGATCCCTGGACTAACAATCAAACATATTGAAACTTGGTTATTAGAAACAAGTCCTGATTCAATAGAAACAATTCTGAGAATGACCACTCCAAATAGTCGTGCTCTTCGCTCACGTGTAGTTGAAACTGCTAAAATAATGGGAGTGATTTCGAGGGGTATAGACCCTAGGAATGTTAATGTTAGGGGAATAATAAAAAGGTACAAAAATACTCCTTTGATGATTGAAGCATTAGACAAATTGTTCCATGAAAGATTAGATATTCCCGGAACTGAAGACGTATTAAGAGCATTACAACAAGACTATATCAAAATTGAAGCAACTCCTAGTGGCCCATTAGGAATTTCAGATAGAGCTCAAAAGGACTTACTGTTGCCTAACTTTACTGATGAAGAAATTAGAACTCAGGTAGAAGAACGACTATTGAATGAAAGAGTGGTCCAAATCTGTATGAATTGTGGAGACATTAGTCGAAGAAGAGTTGCAAAGTTACCTGAAAGAACCATACAATGTAATTGCGGTGGAAGACTAAAGGCTACATCTGTTGAAGCAATGGAAGATAGATTGAGAGAATGGGTAAAAAGTAACAATCCAAAAGATAGAGACAGAATGATGAGAAATGCAGAAATCGTTGCTGATAGGGGACTTGATGCTGTGTTATGTCTGGTAGCCAGAGGGGTGGGAGAAAAAACTGCAATCAAAATCTTGTCAAGAATTGATCCAGGAAATAGAACAAGATTACTAAGAGCAATACATGATGCAGAGATACAATATGCAAGAACTAGCAGATTTTGGAAATAACAACAATAATTTTCTATCTCGATTAGAATGTACCATGCTTCTAGGAGTTACAGGGCGTAATGCCGCTGGAAAGACTACTATCGTTGAATGGTTTGTCAATCAAGGATGGGATGGTTGTTCTTGCTCAGACGCAATTAGACATTGGTTACGTGAAAATGGTCAAGAAATTACTCGAGAAAATCTTACTCAAGGGGGAAGAACTCTCCGTTCTCAAGGAGGGGCTGGTATATTAGCAGAAATGCTTCTGGATAGAATGAATCCTGAGCAAAATACAATTATTGATTCCATTCGAACCCCTGATGAAGTTTTTGCACTAAGAAGTAGAGATGATTTCCTATTGATTGAAGTTAATGTTCCTCTGGATTTAAGATGGAGAAGAATGCAAGAAAGAGCAAGGGATGGAGACCCTGTTGACTACGAATTTTTCCTTAAACAAGAAGATGCAGAGGCTATAGCGGAGGATTCTTCAGGTCAGGCTCTTATAGCAACAGCTAATCTTTCTGATATTGTGATTAGCAACCACGGTACATTATCAGAACTCTATGAATCCTTAGAAATTCTTATTTCAACATTCAATCAGAATGTGTAGTCGATCGGGTAATAACTCCAGCTTCCTTCATCATAGAACTTGACCTTTCAAAATCCTCCATCCACCTTTCAGGAATTTCAATATTTCCGGGGTAAACAACTTCTACTACTCCTGCCTGAATTAAAGAACGTGCACATCTTGTACACGGTGGCCAAGTAACATACGCAGTACAATCCTTGAGAGAAATACCAATTCGAGCAGCATGCATAATCGCATTTTCCTCTGCATGGCAAATTAAAGGATATTTCAATTCACGGTCGTCTAATCTTTCCATCGAGTCCTCAATTCCTCTGGGAAATCCATTGAAACCTGTTGAACGTATTTCACGATCCTCACCGACAACAACACATCCAACTTTAGTCGAAGGATCTTTACTCCAACCACTAATATGCGATGCTAAATCAAGAAAACGACGGTCCCACTTTTCACTCATGCCTTCACCCAATTAACTATAGAAAAAAACTCCCTTATGGATTCATGGGAATATCTCGGTCTCCAATTATATCATCATCTTTCCATCTCATGGTAGTCAAAGCGTCCTCAGAATCTTCTCCGAGTATAGTCAAAAGTCCTCCGATAAGATGAATACTACCAAAACACCAAACTGAGCCTGTAACTCCATCAAAAATTGAATGTGAAGAAGATTCTACTGCTTCTTCTACGGCGGTAGTCAGAGCAACATGTAAATCAGGCCTTACTTGGATTCGAGCACCAGGGAATTGGAGGCGAATTTCAGTTGCTAAATCATCACTGGCAACAGCAGGTAATCTTCCGTCTGATGGTTCAGTAACTACAATCATGGGATTATTCATCTCTGTAAGTAATTCCACAATAGGATGAACAAAAATTGACAAGTCTTCCTGTTTTGTAGTGCCCACTAGGATTGCGGAAGGTGAGAAAGACCGCCCTGCATCTTCTTCCCTCTGTTTTCTAAGAATCAGTTCATTGACCATCTTTTCAATTCCACTTGGATTATGTGCACAATCAAGCAATAATTCAACATCTTTAGGTCCAGTGATTTGTTGCATCCTCCCTGGCCAATGTGTTCTTTCCATTACATCATGTAATGGAGGAACACCAGGATGGTGAGGAAGTAAAAACCAAGCAGAAGCATGACCCAAAATTGCGTTATCCATTTGCATAGTCATAAATCCATCAAACAATCCATATGGAATAATATCTCCATCTTTTCCTAATCCACTTCCTATTTCTCTGAATGGTTCATTTGCATTCTCAAATGAAAGTAATGCCAATCTATCTCCTCTCCACCAAAATCCGCATCCTTTGGTTGTTGCTTCTTCGATTGCAATCATTGCACTTGAATCATATGGCCACCTTGCTAGCATTGTTGCTCCAGGCCTAGCGATGGCAGCTTTTTCTTTTGCTATCTCTCCTATGGTATCACCCAAAATATCACTATGTTCCAATGATATCTCAGTCAACACTGTGAAATCAGCGTAACAACATCTAGTCGCATCTAGTCGACCACCTAAGCCAGTTTCTATTACAGCACGTTGAACATTTGCTGCTTTGAAACAGATCATTGCTGCTAAAAATAAGGTTTCAAAATAAGTAGGATGTAAAACTGGTTCTTGTAGAGACATTACCCTGATTGCATGAATTGCCTTGTCCAACTGCTCTGAGTTAATAGGACGTCCGTCAATTCTAATTCTTTCTTCAACACGACATAGATGCGGAGAAGTGAATAATCCAGTTTTCTTACCTGATAAACTCAAAGTATTTGCAAGATACACACAAGTAGTTCCTTTACCATTTGTTCCTGCAACATGAACACATGGAAAGGCCATTTGAGGCATCCCTAGGCGTGTCAACATTGCATACGTAACTTCTAATCCTTGACTCATTCCTATCTTTCTTCTATCTTCTAACCATTCGCGAGGAGTTAGGACTTCCTCTTCTATCTTTGAGTCGGCTTCTATCCCCATGATGTGTACATATAATGAAATGTGATTTGAACTTCCCTACAACATGGCGAAGGACAAGGTCCCCCTAATGGAGGTGCTCAAAGGACAATGGGCCTCGATGTTTGGAATGGCAGGAATGTTCACNATTACTATTTTTCTTTCAACACTAATTCAGCCATTTTATGATCGTGACGAACTACGTGCATTCGGAGCTGCAGGNTCGACAAAAGCAGGTTTTATCATATTAGAGGGGATTTTCATCCTAATTTTTACTGCAGCTATTATCTGGTTAGCNAAAAAAAATATGCAGAGATTTATCCAAGTTGGAATTCTNTTCGTACTTTGGATTGCATTATCATATAGCCTCATTCCAATGGCCCATCTTGCAATTCCAACTGCTGAACTTACAGCTACTACGTCAGAGACACAATCAGGTGGACAGATCATTCAAGAATTGGGAGATGTTAATTCAGTAATTTTCTTTGATGGAGATAACCTTATTTCGGTAGATCGTGCCATTGGAACTGAAGGAAAATTTGCAGGTGGCTCAATAAATTGGACTACAAATATTTCAGAATCTAGAAACGAATCGATTTCAATTACTCCAAATGGAAAAATGAACTATCACATTATGTCTTCATCTAATGATTTCATAATTTGTGATATGACACAGTGGGTGAGAATTGATTCTTCAAATGGAGATGTTGTCAACAGATTTGATGACAATTGTCATCTAGGTTTCGTAGATAATCAAGAATCTGAATGGCAGATTTTTGGACCCATTCTAATGAAGGTAGATGAATTCAAGCCTGTAGAATCAATTGATAGTCCTAGAGATAGGTCGTGGGAATGGCTAATGCCTGATGATTTTGATTCAATGAATATCCTCTTTGCGGAACATATTGGAGACAACCATATGCTGATAATTTCCAGTAGATGGGCAGGAGTAATAGAAATTCCAATTGAACCTCATACTGATGGCTTCAATCCACCATATATCGAGACTGTTTGGAATTTGACTTTAGAAGATGACAATCTGTTTACTGCCACAACCTATGGTAGTGACACATATGAATATAAGAATAATTCAGCAGAAGAATTTAGTCTATATTTAGGCACCAATAACGGAACCTTAAGTTCATTTAGAATTCATTCTAATGGCACAGTTACTGAAAATGAAGCTGTACGATTTGAAGGTGCATTCGAAGGACCAATTCGAGGTCTATTTTTGGAAGATTGTTGTAATGGCGGAAAAAACGATCTGTGGGTACTAGATGATGAGAGATTGAGAGTATTCATGGGTAATTCAACGGTTGAAGTGACTCGAGATACNATTATTCCGGGGAATAATTTGGTATCTATGGCAATTCAGTACCCAATTCAGGAAAGTTATGCTCAATACAAAGAAGGAGTGATTTTGTTCGATATCAATTCAAGTTCATTTGATGAACCATTAAAGATAGCAGTATGGAATTTACCAGATCCTCCACCTTTTGAATTTGGTGGATATGGCATTGCTTGGGCAGATATCATTGCTNTGTCTCTGAGTATTATTCTAATGGCTGCAATAATTCTACGCCCAGAATGGTATGTAGTAAACACNACAGGAATCCTCGTAGGAGCAGGAGTAAGTACAATGTTAGGAGTTTCATTTGTTCCTTGGCTAGTGATTATATTCATGATTGCAATGGCTATTTACGATCATTGGGCAGTAAATGGAAGTAAACATATGCTAACATTGGCTGATACAATGATTGATCTAAAACTTCCGATATTGCTTGTTGCTCCAAAAGACAAAGGGTATTCATTCCTTGATGAAGAGGATGGAAAAATGGTTGAAAGAGATAGAATTCATGAATCTACTAATCAGCCCCCTAAACCAATACGGAATGAGGAGAGAAAAACAGCAGATGCAATGTTCATGGGACTCGGTGATGTAATTTTCCCTGGGATATTAGTAATCTCAGCGATGACATGGTTGCCTGATGAAGTTGGCTTTGCAGGTCTACACGGGCCAACAGCAGTTGCTTTTGGAACATTAATAGGAGGTTTGGCAGGATATATTGTGTTAATGACACAAGTGGCAAGAGGTAAGCCTCAAGCAGGTCTTCCATTGCTAAACGGAGGTTCAATTCTTGGTTATCTAATTACTACAATTATTGTCCTTGGATTTGATGCATTGGCGTTCAATATTACCCTATTCTAAGGCAAACGGTTGAAGCGAAGTGCCCCCTCGTAGGTCCGTTAATATGCTCGAGATGAGGATGTTTAGAGANTTNGCCGATGTTATTCGNGCNGATCANNATCGNAGAGGAATTTCTCATGATTTGATTGATCAGGTAATTTTATTGGATAAAGAATGGAAAGATCTTCGGTATGAGGTAGATCAAATCCGTAGACAAAGAAATGAAGCCGCAAGAGAAATTGCTGCAGCTAAAAAGGCAGGTGACTCCGAAGAGGTAGAGAAAATACTCTCTCAAGTTGCAAATCTTGGCGCTCAAATAGAAGAATTAGGAACAATAGCAGATGAAACTGAGAAAAAGAGAGACCTCATCAGAATGAAAATTCCTAATATTTTACACGAAAGTGTACCGATAGGAGATAACGATGAAGGAAATACATCTCATTCAATACATGGAAATATGCCTGAATTTAAATTTCAACCNAGAGTTCATAACGATCTGATCGAAGAAAATAAATGGGTTGATTTAGGGAGAGCAGCAAAAATAGCAGGATCCAGATTTTACTATCTTAAAGGAGATCTTGCGAGACTAGAACTAGCCTTACAACAGTTTTCTGTTGAATTCTTAGTCAATCGAGGATATACATTGGTACAACCTCCTGTAATGATGAACAGAGAAGCTTACGAAGGAGTGACTGATTTATCTGATTTTGAAACTGTGATGTATGATATTCAACCTGACGGGTATTACGCAATTGCAACTAGTGAGCATCCTCTAACAGCTATGTTCATGGATGAAGTAATTGAACCATCATTACTTCCAATCAAAATGGTAGGAGTTAGTCCTTGTTTCCGTAGAGAGGTTGGAGCCCATGGATTATCTGATAAGGGAATTTGGAGAGTTCATCAGTTTACNAAGGTTGAACAAATAGTAATTTGTAAACCTGAAGAATCATGGAATCATCATGAAGATCTTCTTCAAAATTGTATTGACTTGTGGGATGAACTTGGACTTTATTACCGCGTTGTAAATATCTGTACTGGAGATATGGGGACTGTTGCAGCAAAGAAATACGATTTAGAAGCATGGTTACCAGGTGTTAAGAGTTTCAAAGAAGTTGTTTCTTGTTCAAATTGCACTGACTACCAAGCAAATAGACTTAGAATGAGNTATNGAACNTCTGANGGTAACTCTTCNGTTCATACATTAAATTCNACAGCAGTAGCNACTTCAAGAGCATTAGTTGCAATNATGGAACAATATCAAGANGANGATGGNAGAGTNNGAATNCCTNAGAAATTATTAAGATGGTTTGATGGACAAACTCACTTAGAAAAAACCAATTGGTAAATTTATTTTTCAATTGAAAAATTCAAGATTTTTGATTTAGTATTTCAATTGAATTAATTTGATTCTAGATCAAGTAGAACTGAACCTGCATCTACTTGGTCACCTTGTGAATAATGGATTGCAGTAACCACACCCTGTTTATTTGCCAAAATCCTATGTTCCATTTTCATTGCCTCTAATACCATTAATGGCTGACCTTCGGATACCTTCGCACCCTCTGGAATCAATACTTCCAGTACCTTACCCGGCATGGGAGCAGTAAAGGCACTTTCATTAGTTCCAGAATCAGATATACCTGGTTCAATAACCTCGATAATTGAAACATTTCCGTCAAGATGAATCCACCATTTATCTCCTACCTTAGCACAAAATGCAATTTTTTCAAGATTATCTTTCTTAATGATAATTCGATTAGGATGAGTATCAGAAAAAATAGTAATATTTGCAGATTCAATTTTCTCACCTTCTAATTCAATAGAAATAGGAGACAACGGATTTCCTCCAATTTGAACATTCCATTTTCTTCCTTCTGAATCTCTTAGGTTAACCACTTTATCACCTCACGGAAATACCCTTGACAAATTCAAAAATGGGTCATTTTTACTAGTTCTACCTATCTCCTCAGAAGTTGAAGATAATCTATTTCTATCAAGACCTAATTGTTCAGCACCTGCAGCTAATAGAACCTGAGACGATGTTGTTTGTTTTGGAACCCAACCCTCGGAAAAATGATTATCGATAAAATCTGTAGTAGTTTCTCCAGAAATGAAGGATTGGTGTCGCATTATATCAATCAAGAAATCAATATTTGTAGTTGCACCAAGAATTACAAATGAACGTAATGCTCTTTCCATTCTACGTATTGCTTGATCTCTATTCGAGCCATATACAATTAGTTTAGCCAACATGGGGTCAAAATCAATTCTAGCCTCATCACCTTGACGGACTCCGGTATCTAATCTGACGCCTGGACCTTCGGGAGGAACAAAAACGACTAGGGGGCCAGTTGCTGGAAGAAACCCTTGAGAGGGATCTTCCGCATATATTCTAACTTCTATAGCATGACCTCTAATTGATAGGTCATCTTGAGAAAACGGTAAAGGCAATCCAGATGCTACTCTAATTTGTTGTTCAACTAAATCGACCCCTGAAATACATTCAGTAACTGGATGTTCAACTTGTAGTCTTGTATTCATTTCAAGAAAGTAAAATGAACCATCAGACGATAAAAGAAATTCTACTGTTCCTGCTCCAGAATAAGAAACCTCTCGAGCAGCTGAAACAGCTGCTTTACCCATTGCAGATCTAGTTTCTTCATTGAGAACTGGTGATGGAGCTTCTTCTACTACCTTCTGATGTCGACGTTGAATACTACATTCTCTTTCGAAAAGATGGACAGTATTTCCAAAATTATCAGATAAGACTTGAACCTCAATGTGCCTTGAATTTTCTAGTAAACGCTCAATGTAAACAGTTCCATCCCCAAATGCGCTTTCTGCTTCTCTTTGTGCTGCTAAATATTCTTGTTGAAGACGTTTTGGCTCGCGTACTATTCTCATTCCTTTTCCACCTCCACCGGCGCTTGCTTTGAGCAAAAGAGGAAACCCCACAGATGTAGCAGCATCAACTAACGAGTCAATAGTTGAGTCTTCATTAGTTCCAGCTAAAATCTCTCTTCCAGGAATTACTGGAACTGAAGCGTCTTCCATTCGACGTCTAGCCGTAACCTTATCCCCCATTGAATCAATTGCCTCTGGAGATGGTCCAATCCAAATTATTCCAGATGAAATCACAGACTTTGCAAAATCAGCTCTCTCTGAAAGAAAACCATAACCGGGATGTATAGCATCAGCACCTGATGACTTTGCAGCATCAATAATCGCATCACCATTAAGATAAGTATCCGCTAAACTCTCACCTGGTAAAGATATTACTTTATCTGCCATTTCAGTATGTAATGCACCTTCATCGGAAGAGGACCGGATTGCAATAGCTTCTATTTCCATTTCTTGACATGCACGAATAATACGGCAAGCAATTTCTCCCCTATTGGCAACTAAAACGGATGAAATTGGATTAGGTGCTCCTTCCATCCACTCAGGTCTAGCCATTCAATCACTCCTGGTCTATTTTCCAATTTGCGGGCCTCTTCTCAAGAAATGATGAGAGTCCCTCTTGTCCTTCCTTAGAACCGCGCATCTCGCTTGTCTTTTCCAGTGTCCATTTCCTCAAATCTTCATCGGAACCTGTCCATCTATCGAATTCAAGGGTAAGTTTCTTTGACTCATAGACAGCCATAGGACCTGTAGTCAGAAGATTGTTGATGACCTCTCTAGAAGCCTCTTCGAATTGATTCTTATCCTCTACTAATTCATTTACCCATCCTATTCTCAAAGCTTCTGTTGAGTCAATTCTACTTGCAAGCATTGATAGCCGTCTGAATTGAGAACTACCTATTTTTCTGTATACATAAGGGCCAATTACAGCAGGTAGAATACCGAGCTTTCCTTCTGAAAGTGCAATCCGAGTACCCGGTTCGGCTATCACATGATCTGCGCATGAAAGTAGTCCAGCACCCCCTCCTAATGCTACCCCTTGTACACAACAGATAGTGAAGCATGGATGTGACCAGAGTGAATTAAACAGGGAGTCCAGTCTTTTTGAGTCCCTTCTATTCTCCTCCGGACTGGCTGCTCCAGCATCCCTCATCATATTCACATCTGCACCAGCGCAGAAGTGCTTACCTTCTGATTTCAATAGTAATACTCTAAAATAAGGCACTTTATTTGAATCCTCTAGAGAGTTATTTTTAGCAACAGATTTGGAAGAAGTCCAAGCAATTAGATCTATTAACTCAGAGATTAACTGTGCGTTAAGAGCATTGAATACCTCACTTCGTGAAATGGTAATTATTGCTACAGGACCCTCTATTTCGAGATAGCATAGCTTCGTTTTTGGACAATCGTTCGAAGAAATACTCATTTTATCACATTCTGAAAATTCCATATTTTGATTCAGGCATTGGTGCATTTAAACTTGAACTAATACAAAGCCCAAGGATATCTCTTGTATCTCTTGGATCAATTATTCCATCATCCCATAGTCTAGCTGTAGAATAATAAGGACTTCCTTCTGTCTCATACTTTTCTAAAGTAGGTTCTTCAAATTGCTTTATTTCTTGCTCATTCATAGGCTCAAGACCTTCTCTTAATCTCTGATCTTGTTTTACCGTCGAAAGAACTTGGGCAGCCTGAGGTCCACCCATTACTGAAATTCTTGCATTTGGCCACATGAACAAAAAGCGAGGATCGTATGCTCTTCCACACATGCCATAATTCCCTGCACCATGTGAACCTCCAATAATTACAGTAAATTTAGGAACAGGAACACAGGAAACAGCAGTAACTAATTTAGCACCATCTTTTGCTATTCCTCCTGCCTCGTAGTCTTTACCGACCATGAATCCAGTAATATTCTGAAGAAAGACCAATGGGATCCCTCGTTGTCCACATAACTCAACAAAGTGGGCTCCTTTCAAAGATGATTCTGAAAATAAAATTCCATTATTGGCAACAATTCCAACTGGATACCCATGAATACGAGCAAATCCACATACTATTGTTGTACCATATCGTGGTTTAAATTCATGAAATCTAGAACCATCAACTACTCTAGATATTACTTCACGTACATCGAAAGAAGTACGATTATCTTCAGGAATTATTCCTAATAGATCCTCTACTTCATGACGTGGTGGCTCAGGATCGGATACTTCTAGACGAGTTTTGGGTTTCGAATTGAGATTCTCCACAATATTTCTTACCATTCTCAATGCTTCAGGCTCGTCTTCAGCAAAATGATCTGCTACTCCAGATTGACGAGTGTGAACATCTGCGCCTCCTAAATCCTCAGCGCTGACTTCCTCTCCAGTAGCTGCTTTAACAAGAGGAGGGCCGGCAAGAAAAATGGTTCCATTCCCTTTCACGATAATTGATTCATCTGACATTGCAGGTACGTATGCTCCTCCAGCAGTACAGGACCCACAGACTGCAGCAATCTGAGGAATTCGTTTACCTGACATAATTGCTTGATTTCTAAAAATTCTTCCAAAATGGCCCTTGTCAGGAAAAACTTCGTCCTGCATCGGCAAGAATGCACCTCCGCTATCAACAAGGTAAATGCAGGGAATATTGTTCTCTTCTGCAATTTCCTGAGCACGAATGTGTTTCTTAACAGTCATTGGATAATACGACCCACCTTTCACAGTTGCATCATTTGCAACAAACATACATTCTCTACCATGTACAATTCCAATTCCAGTAACAATTCCTGCTGAAGATGCTTTACCATCATAGAGTCCATGCGCTGCTAAAGGTGACATTTCTAAGAAAGGCGTTCCAGGGTCACAAATTGATTGAATTCTTTCCCTAGGTAATGCCTTACCGCGACTACGATGACGCTCGACATATTTCACACCTCCACCTAATTTTACTTTTTCCAATTCATTCCTCAAGGTCTCGATTAAACCCTTATTATGCAATACTCGATCGCTAAAAATCGCATCGGAACGATTGACCCTAGTTGGTAGGACATCCATGAGTCTCGGACCTATCCAGCACGAGGTCGTCCTTGAATGAAGCGGGAGATTAAACTCCTAAGGCCATTCTCCATACATCTCTCAAACCGGGTGCTAGACCCACAGTCATCAAGGCTAAGGCCATTAGTATTCGAAGATGTCGATACCTATATTCCCATCTCTGAAGAGCATAAAACCACCATACTACAATACCAATAAAACACTTCAAAACCGTGAAACCATATGCCGTTCCAAAAAATTCAATCACTGCACTAGAAAAAACATGTTTCTCACTATATCCATACTCAACTAAACCGATACCAGTAGCAATCCCATCAACCGCTTGTCCATACATTGCAATAAGTACAATCGGTGATGCAAGTATTGCTTTCCAAGTTAATGACTCCATCTTATCGTGGAATTGTGTTCGTTCATTCTCATAATCAGATAATGACAAACCAGGTGGTAGTAAACCTGGGATAGATATTTCACAATTTCTTAATTTCTGTAAATTTGGACGTCCAACAAATAAGTACACAGGGATAAGTACCAAGGCAGGGACAATTAGGGCCCAAAATAGTGCTTCAGGATTGAATAAATCTACTACTCCATCCCTTGAAACTGATGAGCTGTCTATCAAATCAAGAGTTAATATTTGGCCTGCTTCTTCTAATTTTAACATCATTCGAATATATGAGTGAAGACATCCGTACAAGACAAAACAACCTCCAATCCCTACCTGGAAAATTCCTTGTTCTATTGATGTCCATTTTTCCATCAATATGTGCGACAATAGAACAAGAATTATACCAATTAATCCAAAAATAGCAACAGGCCACAAATTTAGTAACTCTTCCATCGGTGTGCCAATACGTCCTTGTTGTAAAGACGTTAGAAACAATATTGTCTGGAATGAAATTAATGCGATTGAGGATCCTGTAACCCAAATTCTATCATCAGGAG
>NZTS01000027.1 GCA_002697105.1 Methanobacteriota archaeon
TGGTCCTCAAATTATTATCATGACAAGCTATGTGGAAGGAATACTTGGTTTCCCAGGCCTTGTTTCAAATGCAATTTCTCAAGATGGAGATGCACTTTTCCCTCTACTAGTTAGGCATCGCACTGCATCCCTTTGGGCAACTTTTCATACTGTTCTACCTGCAATAGTTACGGGATTAATTTTGATGATTTGAATTCAAAATTATATTTTTTTAATCAATTAACAAATGCATAAATAGTGACTGCTTTTAGCGATAGTATAGGTGTTTGAATGAGTAGTTCATTAAAAGTGAATAAGAAAATTCCTGTAACAGTTCTTACTGGTTTCTTGGGTTCTGGAAAGACAACGTTGCTAAATCATATTTTAACAAGCACTGAACATAAAATGAAATTTGCAGTGATAGAGAACGAATTTGGTGACATCGGCATCGATGAAAATATCTTGGTGGAGAGTTCTGAGGAGAGTATTATTGAGGTCATGAATGGTTGCATCTGCTGTACTGTTCGAGGAGACCTTACCGAATTACTTGACAAGATGTATGACCGAATCAAAGACTTCGACGGAGTATTGATTGAGACGACAGGTCTTGCAGATCCAGCACCTGTTGCTCAAACATTCTTTGTGGATGAAAACGTCGTTTCACGTTACAAATTGGATGGAATAATAACCGTAGTTGATGCTAAACATCTCATCCAACATGTCGATGAAGAAAAGCCAGAAGGAGTAGAAAACGAAGCAGTTGAACAACTTGCATTTGCTGACCGTATTATGTTAAACAAAATAGATCTTGTCTCCGAAGAAGAACTAAAAGAAGTTGAAAATAAAATCAAATCAATCAATGGTTTTGCTCCAATTTATCATACTGAAAACAGTGTCATTTCTCCTGACAAGTTGATTAATATCGGTTCATTTGATTTGAAGAGAACATTAGAAATGGACCCTGAATTTCTCGATACCGATTCAGAGCATGAGCATGATGATCGTGTGACTTCTACAAGCTCCAAATTTGAAGGTTCTCTCAATGTAAATAAATTAGAGAAATGGATTGGAGAGTTATTAGACAAATACAGTGCAGATTTGTTTCGGTATAAGGGCGTATTAGCAGTAAAAGGTATGGATAGAAAGTTCGTTTTCCAGGGAGTTCACATGCTCTTTGCAGGAAATTTTAGTCCAGAAGTCGCTCCATGGAAAGAAGGAGAGACTAGAGAATGTCGTTTCGTTTTCATTGGACGTAATCTAGATCACGAGGCTCTACAAGCAGGATTGATGGAATGNAAAGCTGAAGAATTAAGATTCAAGACTGGTGATTTGGTGTATGCNAATACTGGAGATTTTGTACCTGGAAGAATTTTGAAATGTTGGGATCAAGGTAATCCATATNGAGTTGAAGTCATGAATGAAGANAGAACTAATGTTTGGGTACCTATTGATTCAGACCAATATGTTAGACCAATGCATTGAGTTGAAACCATGCCTACTAGAGTAACCGTCTGTAATGGTTGTTGTTGTGGAAATGTTGAGAAGGGGAATAGTGAAGTNCCGATTGATTTTTTAAAGAATTCATGGAAAGAAAACGATATTGGTGAACATGTAAAACTCACCATATCTGGATGTCTTGGTCCTTGTAGTATGAACAATGTTTGTCTTTTNAGTACCAAAGAAGGACGAATATGGCTCGGANAACTTNATCAACAATCTCATTATTCTGCTCTTGTTGACTGGGCTTGTAACGTTGCTCAGAATGAAGAGGATACTGAACTTCCTGAAGTCCTCGTTTCTCATAGATTTGAACCTAAAAAGACGACAAATGATCTCCCTATTATTGATTTTAATTGAGAATTAAAACGTAGATTATTACATATTTCTCCATTTTTCAATATCAATTTGATGATCTAGATTCAGATGTAGATTCTCATCATTAACTTGTATATATTCAGGTCTAACTATTTCACGTAATGGCTTATCAGGATCTTTTTCTGAAAGAATTATTTCAATTTCATTTTGTGTCAACATGATTGGGTGCCCTCCTTTTCCATCTTTGGAAGGAACACTGCATTTGTGCTGTTTGATCATTATTGATAATGTTTCATCACTAAATCCTGGTCTATCAATTGGGACCATCAGGAGGCGATATGGTCGGACTTTCGATTTTTCTGAATTAATATGTAATATCCCACATCGAATCGAACCGGTTCTACCTGCATCTGGATTTGGATTTACTACAATTGTTTTCTCAGGACAACATAGTGCAATGTCTATCATTAGTTCTTGCCTAGTTACGATAATTGGCTCGACTCCTTTAGATTCAAGTCGATTAACCATCCACTGAATAAGTGGTGCACCATTCTTTTCAATCAATGCTTTAGGTTCACCAAGTCTTCGACTTGCACCAGCAGCAAGAATGATGCATCTCAAAGGAAAAAACAGTGTCATTCGCCCCTCATAGTCCACGAACAATTTCTCGTCCAATGATCATTCGTTGGACTTGACTACTTCCTTCGTAAATTTGCATTACCTTAGCAGCACGCATTAATCTTGCNACCGGATACTCTTCTGAATATCCATATCCTCCAAAGATTTGTACTGCATCAGTTGTGATTTTCATTGCTGCATCTGCAGCAAAACGTTTAGCATGAGCTGCAAATTCAGTATTTCTCATTCCATTATCCATCATCCATGCTGATTTCCAAGTCAGTAACCTTGCTGCTTCAATTTCTGTTTTCATATCTGCNAGCATGAATTGAATTGCTTGATGCTGATGTAACTTCTTTCCAAAAGTCATTCGTTCGTCTGCATANTGTAGAGAATGTTCGTATGCAGCACGACTAATTCCAGTTGCATGAGCGGCAATACTTGGTCTGGAAACATCAAATGCTNCCATTGCATTAAACCAACCTNCCCCTTCTTTTCCTCCGACTAAATTCGCCGCGGGCACTCGGACATTTTCGAAATTGACAGCACGAGTATCNGAAGCCCTTTGACCCATGTTTGATTCCTTCTTTCCTAANGATACTCCATCCCAGTTTGATTCTACNATAAATCCACTCATTCCTTTGTANCCTGCATCTTTATCNGTATATGCTAGAACAAAAAACCAATCTGCTTTTCCTGCACCTGTAATCCACATTTTATTTCCGTTAAGGATGTAATCGTCACCATCTTTCACTGCNGTGCTTTGAATCGCTGCGACATCACTTCCCGCACCTGGCTCTGTTACTGCATATGCTGCAATAGATGGCTTTTCGATTAACCATCCAAGGTATTTCTCTTTCTGTTCTTCAGTTCCACCTGTGATGATTGGCGCTGCTGTTAATCCATTGGAATATGCAGCAGTCGCGAAACCAGGATCTCCCCATGCTAATTCTTCTTGAACTACTGCCTCAGTAAGACAGTTCATTCCCATNCCTCCATATTCTTCNGGAATGTGAAGGTTAAGCAATCCCATTTCATGTGCTTCAGCAATTGTATCCATTGGAAATTCACTNTTTTCATCCCAATGCTCTGCTTTGGGCCTAATACTCTCATTTGCAAANTCATGAGCTAGTTCTCGTAACATCTCCTGCTCTTCGGATAGAGTGAGGTCGACCATGCTACGCCATAGGCTAACCTAACTTAGCCTTCACCCTAAGAAGATTAGACTATTTCAGTTGCTACTACAATTAATCCTACGAATATTGCGTAGCAGAATACTAAGACGCCACCTTCCCAGCGTTGAAANTTGAAATCAGTGTACATGAACANTAAACTNAANCCAGTTGTTAGAACTGTTGCAGGAATAATTAGTGCGAAGAAAATAGCAGATGATCCAACNGTTACTGGATATACTATTGCCGTTAGTCCGATTGACAATAATGGGTCTGTAATATTCGAACCAATTAGGGTTCCAATCGCAACACCCTTCGAACGTCTTGCAGCAGTAAGTGCCACAGCAAGTTCAGGAAGAGAGGTTCCTATTGCAGTAATTGTAGCTCCAATAAATGCTGAAGGAATTGAGAGACTGGATGCAATATCAGTGGCTGATTTAACTAATATTGATGCGGACCAAATTGCTAGACTCAATCCCAAAATTATGCCGAGAAAAATTCTCTTTACATTTACTTCCTCAATTTTAATTAATTCTGTACCCGTTAACAGCAACTCATCTTCTCGAATTCTNTCACTTTGATGAAGTAGATTAAANATATANAATATGTAAATTAGACAAAGAATAATTCCTTCCAGTCGATCTAATTTAGCATCAATTAGTATTAGTGCAGTGAGTAAAATCACTGCAAGAAACATTAGCAGTCCATCTCTTGCTAACCAATCAGGTCTNACTTCTAGTGGATGGATGAGCACTACAATTCCAAGAACAAGACTAATTTGCACTAAAACTGAACCGTATATATTGCCTAATGCAAAATCAGAGGGACATATTTCAGACGTGCAACCTCCCATGGCGGCCACTTCTAATGAACTGTTTACTCCTACTAATATCTCAGGTAGTGATGTACCAATACTAACGATTGTTAACCCAATAATAAGTTCAGAAACACCTAATTTCCTTGCTGCTTTTTTTACCGAATCTACAAATGTTTCAGCACTAGTGATCAGAAGTAGAGTAGATAAAATTAGTAGAATAATGCTGATGCCAATTCCCTCAGAAATCATTGTCAAGGGGATAATAGCTACCATTAGAACGATAGATGATTGGATTGATAAAAGTTTGAAACCAGACACCACCAATCGCTCCTCCATGTTATTCGGTCAAAGTTTTGCATAATGACAATGTCGGGTGTAAATTATGCTTTCATTAGTAATCTAAGATGTTCTGCAACTAAGTTTACATCTGGGATTGTATGATCCTCTAAGGGAGGTGAAAAGGGAACCGGAGTATCCAGAGCACCNACAACTACTGGTGGAGATTCGAGGGCCCAGAAGGCTTCTTCCAATATTCTGCTCGATACTGTATGTCCAAATCCACCACTCCATTGAGATTCTTGTAATACCATCATCCTTCCAGTTCTTTGTACTGATTTTACACAAGTCTCCGCATCGAACGGCAGTAATGTTCTGAGATCGACGATCTCTGTTTCAATACCTTCTCGAGCAACCATTTCTGCCGCATGTCTCGCAATGTGGACCATTGCTCCCCAAGTGACAATAGTAACATCTCTGCCCCCTCTGATTGTTTTAGCACGTCCAATCTCCACTAAATCTTTGTTTGAATCAATTCGTTGATTAACGGTTTCAATATCTACATCTTGATTTATTGAGTCTCCCCATCCGGTTAGTCCGCCCCTTAAGCCATACATCCCTATATGTTCTAGGAAGATTACAGGATCTGGTAGAGCGGCCCCTTCGATCANTAGATCATATGCATCTTGGGGGCATGAAGGGAATAAAATNACCAAACCAGGATCATTCGNCATCCAAGATTCAATCATGTTTGCATGGAATGGACCGGATCGAGTTTTAGCACCGAGAGGAATTCTTACCGTCAATGGAACATCCGCCCCCCACCGCCATCTCAGTTGAGCCGCATTATTGATCAAGGCATTCATTGCAAGAGCTGCAAATCCCCCAAATTGGATTTCAGCCATAGGACGCATACCTCCAAGAGCCGCTCCTGTNGCAGAATGAATTATCGCTGCTTCAGATAATGGCATATCAAGAAGAAGATCTGAATGTCCTGCCGTTTTTAATGGGATATTCATGCCAAATGCACCAGCAACTTCCATATCTTCCCCCATGAAAACAGTAGATCTTCCATAGCGTTCAGCAATAGAAATCATACCATTTTGAATCGCTCTAGCCATAGTCCATGCGCTTCTTTCTTCTGAAAATTTCATTGTTGTTATGCCTACTTCTACAGGTCCCTCTTCTGAGGAAATAGTATGATTTTGTATTCTCTTTAGTCGAGATGATTGAGACTCAGCATCATGGATACTAGTGATTCCTCTGGTCACAGTCTCTGGATTTGGCCATTCCATTCTNTCCATTTCTTCTCTTGCAGAATTTACGAATGTAATTTCTTCTGATTCCATTTTTTCTATTTCAGTTTCTTCNACTCCTTGATCTATGAGGATTTGTCTATGATTNGGTAGTGGGTCCTTNGATTCCCAATANACAATCAAATCTTGATCTACATATCCAGGGGGATTACCACTAGGAGCTCCAAGATANAGATCATCGTGATGATGGGCATGTCCACACCCTCTCATTGTTTCAACATGAATTAGGGATGATCCTCCACCCCCAAGAGCAAACTCCCTAGCAACTGCAGTNGAAGAATAAAATTGTACTGGATCTGAGCCATCTATTGTCCAACCTGGGAACCCCATAGCCGATGCTTTNTCTCCAAAAGTTTCGACTCCCGATTGGCCTGTAACAAATGTATCCAGAGCAATTTGATTGTTTTGAATCATGAATGCGATCGGTAATCCTCTGGCTCCAGCTAGATTCATTGCTTCCCAAAATTCTCCCGAACTACTGCATCCTTCTCCTACAGGGGCTAAGTGAAATCTCCTGACATCTAACAACGATGCTGCAAGTGCTACACCTGTAAGGGTAGCAGATGCAATTGGAAGAGGCGCTGTTGGTGGCAGAACCCCTTTTTCCCATTCTCCGATNTGTAAATCTCTTCCACCAGAACCTGGATGACCNCCATNCATGTATGAGTCTGCTTTACCCATCTGAGCGGCAAAAATTTCCGTTGGTGTTTGCCCCATTGATAGAGCTAATCCCACATCACGAATCATAGGGGCAACAACATCAGCAGTATTTCTTTCNTTAGAGGGNAGATCTATTGATCTCTTCAATGCAGATGCACAAGCGACTACNGCTTCTTGCCATGTTGATCTGAATCCTTTCCCTCCAAAACTACCGCCGTCAGGGGTTTCTACCCCATTAATGAAGAGATCTTTCAGATGAGAATCNAGTGTTCTTGTNCTGTGCATCCAACGTTGCCAATCCATTCTCATTTCTGTTGTTACTGCTGATGAATATGCAATTCTTCTGAGACATAATCTCATATCAATTAGAAATCGCTGCAATCTTCTATTCAAGTGTAGATGTCCAAGACGTCTCGGGATTACTTCTGAATCAATCATGGGCTGAAGTGAAGGTTCAGATCTCCTNGAATCAAGATTCNTTTCNAGATTTGACAGAAATTTTTCTGATACTTCATGAAAAGATGCCCCATCTAATTTTTGCGATTTAGGGTAAATCCCNGACCAAATATGGTCAATTAATCGTAAATGGCCATCATGTCTTTCAGCAGCAAAACGAAGTAATTCTCTTCTTACATTTTCGGAATCGATTGACTGATAGAAATCTAGATGTCTTCTAGGCCGCCATTCTCCGCCTCGAATAGGAGGAAGTTCGCCCTGCATACCCCTGCCCTCGCGTCTACCAATGGAAGACGCCATTCAAACGATTCGGCTATTCTTGGCCATTTTTTATGGCATCTAAGGCATCACTAGCCATTTGAGCTGCATCTTGTACTTGGGTTAGAAGTGTTGTATCCTCAACTCTACCGGGCAGACTGAGTTCAAACAATAGGTCTGAAATTACNTCTAAACTTAGGCGAGTCATTTGCAATGCATTCGGATCGATTCTAGTCATTTCTTTCTCGTCTGATATCATTGCAACTTTATCTGGCATTATCATTAGTCTTTCGAGAGACAATGCAATCTCGTCTTCCAGTTCCTTTGCACGTTTCTCCATAGCCTCAATCATTTTGCTACTTACTTCGGCTCTCTTTACTTCTTTTTCTTCATCTTCAGATTCTGAAAGTTCTTGATCCGCTCCAACAATCAGTCTATCAAATGCAGTTCTAAGGATTGCCATTACCCTTTCAGGTTCTACATCTTCTCCTCCAAGTTCTAAATCTCCGAGTACATTCATAACAAATTCTTCATCTATAGTAGCATCATTGAGGACTTCCTTTAGGATNGGTAACGCCCATCCTGGCTCATCTGCTGTAACATTTATTTCAAATACACCCGTACTTTTTCCTGCCTTTTTAATTTCTGCAGGAGGGGGAACAAACACTTTGTTTGCATGCTTGGTCAATTGACCAACTAACATCTTCATGTCTACTGGTTTTAGTATCACCTCAGAAATTCCTGCTTGTGCTGCGGCCATCAAATGATCTTCATCAGATTGCTTTGAAAGTAGAACGATTCTAGATTTCAATGCAAATTCTGGATCAGAAGTAAGTCTTGAGCATGAACTCAGCGGATCTCCGGTAGCCCATGTTCCATCGACTAGAACGACATCGGGCATAGTGGCTAAAGCAGTTCCTTCACATTGTCGAAGAGTACTAATTCGTGTTACCTCAAAGCCATGTCTTTCAATACTAGATGCCAATAAACTCCTGCGCCCATCTTGTTCATCGGCGATGAGGACCGTCTGCATGACTGTATCTCTGATAAGTTAGTCTTCAACCTTGCATATATGTTGAGTGAAATAAGCCGGTTTCTCAATATCGTGGCATTGATGGATCAATTTCTTTCGACCAAGCAAGGATCCCTCCATCTAGGTTCCATAATTGTTCCAACTTCCATCCATTGGTTGCCAGTGCCGCTATTGCAGACATACTTCTGATTCCACTTCTGCAATATACTACAATATCGCGGTCTTTGGGAATAGAATCTAGATTTTCGAGTATTTGTGTGTGTTCGACTCGTAAATCGGTTCCAGGTATACTACAGATTACTTCTTCATTTGCTCTCCGTACATCGAGGAGAAATGGCGCCTCCCCCTCCATTCTCTCATGGAGATTGATTACTGTCATCGACTGCATATCGGACTCTCCTTGTACCTCGCACCCGGAGTCAATATATTCGTCTTGTCGGTCAAGTATTGTAACTAATTGTCGTGTTTTATCTTTTGAATAACTGAGAATTTTAGAAGTCATATTTCTAGTATCTAGAATCATTAACCGTTCTGATAGTGGTTGACCTACATTTGCAATAATTTTGATCGCTTCCATGGCTTGCATCGTTCCCATGATGCCTGGCAATGCCCCCAAAACACCAGCTTCTGAACAACTTGGAATACTTCCTGCAGGAGGAGGATTAGGGAACAGATCCCGATAATTTGCACTTCCTTGGTGGTTAAACACAGTTAATTGTCCCTCATATCGGAAAACACTTGCATAAATCCAAGGAATCCCTAATATCTCGCAAGCATCATTCAGTAAGTACCTTGCAGGGATATTATCAGTTCCGTCAATGACTAAATCAATTCCATGAAGAAATTCTAACGCATTTTGTCCATCTAGGCGTTCAGCGAATTTTTCTACCTTGATTAATGGGTTTACATCCATTAGTCGTTCTTCCGCTGAATCAACTTTTTTTCTTCCCATATCTTTTGTTCCATGGATTACTTGCCGTTGTAAATTACTAATTTCAACATCATCATCATCAATGATACGAATTGTTCCGATTCCAGCAGCTGCAAGATAGAGTAATGCAGAAGATCCTAATCCTCCTGCTCCAATGCATGCAACATTAGATTCTTCTAATGCAGCCTGCCCTTTCCGTCCAAATTCTGGTAACATCAGATGCCTAGCATATCGCGCCTCGCGATCGTCGGACATGGTTAGGGGTAAGGACAAGTTGATTTCATACTTGGGTATTTCCTAACGGCTCTCATCTGACCAGTCGCCACAATCATTGTCCCCGTCGTTTACCCATTCACTAGGAATTGTATCTCCATTATCACANACAAACACTCCTGCATCGAATTCACCACTTGCTGCTAATCCTGCAAATAATACAACATAGAATAAAATGACTAAAACCGATAAAATGACATTGATTAGTGAAACCCATTTAGCAGCGTTAGCCATTCCAGAATCGGGATGATTCGGATATGCAGATGTTGTTTTGATTGCTGATTGGGCGACAAATAATGCAGGGAGAGAGGTACATATCCCACATCCTACCCAACCTAAGATCGCTAGAACTAGAGCCAAAACCGCGTTTGTGGTAGGAGGAACAGCCATCCCCATCGGTGACCCCATTGGAATCATATTTGCAGATTGAGGTTGTCCAGCCAACATTACCGGATTAGGTTGAGAAGTTGGCATAGTTCCAGGAATGGTAGGCATAGTCCCAGGCATAGTCCCGGGAACGGTAGGCATGGTTCCGGGCATAGTGCCAGGTATGGTTTGATTTTGCATCGGAGTAGGAGGAACATTTGTTTGTTCTGCAACATTTCTTTGTTTGTCTTCTAGAGGATTAGGAACAGGTGATAATCCTGGAGATTCAACAGGAGATGATGCAACAGGAGATGGAGGAATTGGGGCCCCTTTCTTGGTGGTCTCTGCTTGGTAATTTTGGATCGCTGCTTGAAATTCCGCAGCAGCAGATGCAAAAGGGTCTTCATCGGGATCCGGCTGCATGACTATCCATCCTTCCTTCCAGATTTGAAATGTTTGCATTAATGTATATTTTCTTCGAGCCAGCGTTCACAATCGATTGCAGCTTGGCATCCCATTCCTGCTGCCGTGATTGCTTGACGATATCTTGTATCTACGACGTCTCCTGCTGCAAAAATACCGGGNACACTGGTCATAGTGTGTTCTTTATTTATGATATATCCCGAATCATCAGTTTCGATCTGTCCATCTAAGAAATTTGTAATGGGCGTGTGCCCGATTGCGATAAATGCGCCTGTACACGAGATTTCTTCGGTTTTTCCATCTCTAGGATCTACTAATACTGCTCCTGACAGTCCTTTCTCATCGGATAACCACTTCGTTACTTGCCTAAAAGTACGGATTTCTATTTTTGGATGATTCGCCGCTCTTTCATACATTACCTTCGAAGCCTTGAATACATCCCTACGATGAATAAGAGTAACTTTACTAGCAAATCTGGTAAGGAATGTGGCTTCTTCCATAGCAGAGTCTCCACCTCCTATAACTATGATTTCTTCATCTCTAAAGAAGGCCCCATCACATGTTGCACAAGTAGAAATTCCTCTACCTTTTTGTTCTGCTTCTCCTTCTGCATTAAGCCAAATTGCTTCAGCTCCAGTGCAGATAATTAGTGCGTGAGCTTTGTGTTGCTCTCCCTCTACCCAAACTGTGTAAGGTTGCTCTGATGTATCGATTCGTTCTACGTTTTTATCATGTACCTCAAGTCCAAATCTTTCTGCTTGTTTCCTTAACTGCATCATCATTTCAGGTCCTTCAACTCCTTCAGGATACCCAGGAAAATTCTCAATATCACTTGTCANCATAAGTTGCCCTCCAGACATATATCCTGCAAACATCAATGGTGATAGCATTGCTCTGGCAGTATACAATCCAGCTGTGTATCCCGCTGGACCGCTACCAATGATGATCACGTTGTGTACTCCGTCGCCGCTCATATCTTCGGCGGAATAGCAGACACTCCTTCAATACATCTAGTCAGTTTTTCATACAATCAATGCAATATCTTCATCAGAATCATCTCTTCTTGGAATAATTTCCCCGATGAAAAGTGCAATACTAATCAGCAATAATTGGATAAATAATCTTAGTAGATGCCATTTCCCTTCAAAACTTTGTCCTCCAATTGGAATGTCATTAATCCACATATTGAGATTTGCCCAGTATAGTATAATCAGGAGTATTGCACAACTCTTACCCCCAATTTTTTGTGTCATCGGAAAAATTAGCATTATTCCGATAATAATCTCTACTGCACCACTTGCTAAAACCCAGAATCGAGGGAAACCTAGTATTCCCGGAACAATAGGCTCAAACCATTCTGGATCGAGAAAATGATCTATGCCTATTTTCAAAAATGCGACACCTAGTATGATTGATGTTATGAATCGTAGTTTCTTAATCACAAGAACCCCTCATATCATTGCATTAATTGCAGATATGGCACTTCTTGCATGTGGTTCCAAACGAGGTGGAATATGGTGTACTTCTGCTCCAGGACCTATTATCCCCAGTCCAACAGGTTTGTCATATCCTAATTGTAAATCAACTAAAGTCTTGATCACTGCTTGACCCATGGCTAGACCATGAGATGTCTCGCCTTTCTCAATTATTCCGAGACATGCAACTCCAGCAATGTCATCCTTTTCTAGAAGACGAGCAGTTGCTAGAGGTGCTTCCATCGATCCAGGTACCCAAACAATTTCAATGATATCTAATTGATATTTCCTAGCTTCATCTTGAGCATACTGGATCATCTCTTCAACCTCTTTTTTATGGAATGATCCACATACTAGTCCTATGTTCATTATTCTCTCTCCCTAATCATCACTCGTTTGACGGTATCGACGACAGCTTGTGTCATGGAATCGATCTCGATATTTACACTATCGCCCACAGATTTCGTTCCTAAAGTTGTTCGTCGAAGAGTTTCTGGGATAATATGTAGATAGAATCCTGATGATTCGTCAACGTTTCCAATTGTTAGAGAAATTCCATCAATTGCAATATATCCCTTTTCAAAAATATAGTCAATCAATGAATTCGGTATGCCTATTCGAATATCTGCTGTTTCATCTGCATATTCTCCACTTTGTTCGATAGGATATGTGATGTCTAGAATAGTACCCGTNGCCATAATATGTCCTGAAACCAGATGCCCTCCTACTTCTTCTCCATAGCGCAGTGCTCTTTCGATATTTACTAAATCACCAATTGATCTTTCATTGAGAGTTGTCCGTTGCAGAGTTTCTTGAATTAGATCAAAACCAATTAATCCATCTTCAATATTTGTAGCGGTTAAACAGACTCCATCTAACGATACTGATGCACCAATCTCAAGTCCTTCCCCACTTCCTTTTGGGAGTTGAACTTTCCAATGAATATGTTCAGATCGTTCTTCGATATCTATTATAATTCCAGTTCCTTCAACTATACCTGAGAACATAATATCACTCCGAATCCTGTCTCATTTCTAAAATTCTAGCAATTATTTTTCGGGTTCCATCTAAATCTTCAGATAAACCACTTACACGACATACTTTGATTTTACCAAATCCTCTTTCTTTTAGATCATTTCTAATTCGAACTTCGGCATGTTCTTGATCATAGCCTAAAGCAATGATATCTGGCTGTACAATATGGAGAATATCATACATTGGTTGATTTGGAGGATTTCCAATCATTGCGTCGTCTACAGGTTTTAATCCGGCAACCATTCTACGTCTCAAATCGTGATTTGTTACTGGTTCATGTTTTCTTTTTCTGACTGTATCATCATGTGCGATAACGACTGTCAGATGTTGACCTAGTTTTTTTGCTTCTTCTAAGTAGTGAAGATGGCCCGCATGTAAGAGATCGAAAACACCGACTGCCATTATTTTCGTCAATGCCTTCAGCTCCTCTTCAACCCTGATGCAATCAGTATATCCTCTCCGCTTAGAAATGGAATACCATGTTTTTCACCATACTTTCTAGCATCTTCTACAGATAATGCTGCATCTCCGTCAGGCTGTAACATTTCAGCACCGATTACAATAGGAGGAAGGCCAGCCATTCTAGCAACTGCCACNGCTAATTCGGTATGCCCTTGTCTATTTGCTAAACCTCCNGGAGATTCTCTACATACTGGNATATGTCCAGGAGTCCGAAATTCTTTTCCTAATGCTTCCATACGNTCATTTTCACTTAATTTGNTANANGTAATTTCAGTCCACAGTTCTGAAAATCGTCGAGTGGTNAAAGATCGATCTCTATCAGTNATACCTGTAAANGTATCTCTATGGTTGAGGCTTAGAGTAAATGCNGAACGAGAGTCATATTGTAGATCATTTGTCATTAGATAATGAAGAACTGGATTTCTCTTAACTAATTCCGGATTAATATGTAAATCTTGTAACCAAGGTAATCCAAATCCTTCTCCGACTTCATCTCCTATCGCCAAAAAGAGTAATCCTCCACAATCTTTCCTTAATTGTCTGATTGCACTAGGTTTGGCGGCACTTGCTGGAAATAGTAAATCGGTTTCTTGCTCCCTGAAAGCAGAGTCAAACACCAGAACAGGTTCTCCATTAGAAAACG
>NZTS01000028.1 GCA_002697105.1 Methanobacteriota archaeon
CTACACAAGATCCTGTTCTAGGTGTGCAAATACTACCTTTTCGTTCACTATCTGAATCAATTATTCTACCATTTTCTTCCATTCGTTTGATCAGATCAAAACAAGCACAAGGAGATCTAAGTGGAATCCAAGCGATTCCAACATTCGCATCTATGGTTGTAAATGGATAGTTTGCAATCTCTACAACAGTTTCTGTTAAGGCAGCGAAGGTTGTTGATTTGCCGACATTTGGTTTGCCAACAAGGCCGATTCTCATGAGTAGTTTACTCCTCTTCAGAGAGTTTGGTAGGCCCTACTGAATCATCAATTCCATCATCAGTGGTTAGAATGGTATCCAATGTAACACCTGCAGTTAGTAGATCTCTAACAGTTGTACTTCCAGAAATGACATATCTTGAAGGTCCAAGAATACTAAATTCTGGTTCTGTATCAACAGAACGGGTCCCTCTTACTACATTTTGGGCTAAGAATAGAACCCCAAGAACAACACCGTAGAATAAAATTGAAGCGATTGGTCTCAGTTCTGCTGCTGTAGAACTAAATCCTTCTTCAAGTCCTGCTTCTGCAAATGAAATCTCTGCAAAGTCTGACATCATGCTAACCATAAAAGCTCCAACAATGCCAAGTCCGAGTATCCATATTGCTCTTATTCCAGAGGATTGACTTTCGAGATCTTTTCCAGTAGCATCAGGAATAATTGCCAACGCTCCACCTAAAGCTAGTGGAATAATGGCACCCCAAACGGCTCCAATACGTACTGAACCAATAGCTGCAGATAATTCGTTGCTACCACTCATTGCATCAAGAGTAGTGAATAATGATGTTATTGACATAATCGGTAACATGAATGCACCAAAAGCAATTAGTGTGAGGGCTGTATCCTCAAAAATCGCTCCTGAACGCCTAATGGCTGTGAGTACATTCGTTGAGAACATGAACATTACAGGAATAGAAAGTGCCATCAAGGTAGTAATTACTAGGGAGGAAGTGCAGTCTGTTTCAGCTCCACAAGGTGGGAAAGATGCACCAGCAGTCACCCCAAGGTTTAGTGGAAGCCATGCTAATTCAAGAAAACTTAGACTGGCAGGATCATATCCCATGGGTGATACAGTTACTATTGTTCCTACAAGTGTAAGGGCGACCAATGAACGACTAGGAATTGGTATTCCCGTTGTTGAAGGAATTGCATAATAGACCACACCAAAAATCAAGCAGAGAAACATTCCAATGTGGAGTTGTTCGCTAATCCATAGGGTGTGAGGTGCTGCATCTGGACCAAGAACAACGAATGTTATGGAACTAACAAACCATCCTACTAATCCTATGATGATAAACCATTGAGGGGCTTCTAAACCTGTAGTTTGTTTTCTGATAGTAAGTAATAAATTTGCAATTATGGCCAATGCTGCCAATGCTGGAATGTTATATCCTGCAAAAGCAATCAAATTTCCTATATCATTCTGAAACTGACTTCCAATAACGAAGAGAAGGATTCCTCCGGTGAAAACCATTGCCATTAATCCTGCATTTGTTTCATTAGAGAGGGGCGTATCTGCCATTCTAGGAATAATGTGTAAAGAAGAACCGATTAATAGCATGATCATTCCACCAAAGGTAGCCATGATACTAGGAGTATATGCAGCATTTCCAGTTAAATCCCAACTCCAGGATTGTAGGCTGTATAGTGCATTAGGAGAATGACCTAACCAAAGATCAATGAAAGTAATACTAGCGCCTATGAATAACCACACAATTCCGTGATTAATCCAAGATGCAGAAGCAGTACCTGATCTTCCTTCAAGAATCGTTGCTCCAGGACCTAATGCCTTACCAAGCATGAAACCAGTCATTCCTGCAACAGCATCTCCTAGAAAACCAAGACCTGCCCGTAATCTCCAAGCGAAGACCAACAAAGCGCCCCAGAAAATTAACATCATGAGAATTATTGTATCCATGATATTCACTCCTTTACTGCTCCTACTAGAACGCTAGCGACGAGTGAAAAGAATCCAATCATTATCCCTAATATGAAGAACCATATGGTACTATCCATTACTCCGGAAAGAAGTGGTATTAGGTCGCTTAGTACTGGGAATCCATGACCAGGGTAAAGCACGTCATACAAAACCAAGAAAATTAAGAGAATTATAGACCCCATTGCGATAGCCATTCTTCTTAATTCTGGTTCTTCATCTGAGCGCATGTAGTCCAACAGCCCAAATCCACTATCTTCTTCCATAAACTCTCTACCTCCCTCACTTTACGGTGTTGGGTGTTCCCTCCAATGTTCTGCCGCCCTTAAGCGTTGGGCGAATGTTAACAGTAAAACAATGTACCAGTACGAATTAAGGAGCACGGAGAACATTGTCCATTGAAATTCTTCTATCTCGTCCAATTCCCAATGGCACTGGTAAAGATCTATCTAATTGAATTTCGTTTTTCCAAATTCCTTTACAATGACAATCAATTCCATCAAATTCTTGAATATCAGCCGATACACTATATCTTTCAATGGCAGCAGCAACATCTTGGTCACATTCCCCACAATTATGAGATCCTCTAATCATTCCGGCTGCTGTTGGGTGAACTATGATTCTACATCCTTCACTAGCATTTTCTGCGGAAACAGGTTGTACATCTTCATGTATATTTTTGATCATTTTCACTAGACTCCAAAGCCAAGGTGGACGATATTGTCTAGCTCTGTGAATGCGATCTACAATGGTTTTTTTCTGTATATTCATTGGATTAATTGATATTTCATCAGACAAGGGTGCTACAGCTCTAATCCAAGCTGAAGTTTGTTCTATCGAATCTCCTTCAGACATAAATGGAGGTTTGAATAAAAGATAACTTTTGACTCTAAGTCCATTTTCTCTTAGAATATCTACTGCCTTATGCCATTGTTTTGTATTGAATCCCTTGTTACAGTTGAATCTCAAAACTGCATCATCATATGCCTCAAGTCCAATAGCAACAGTACAGCCGGGATGACGTTCAGCAACCCATTTTATTTTCTCTTCCTTACAGAGATGTGCCTGGGCTTCGATAACTAGGTGAAGACCATTTTCATAAGTTTCTCTGAGAACAGTTTCCTGCCAATCTGGGGGGTTCTCTTTATCTTCAAAAAAAGTTCCTGAAGTGTATACTTTGACCATAGAACAATCTTCAAAATTATTGGTTCTTTTTTTTGCTTCTTGCCATTGAGCATGTAGATCATCACTAGTTACGTCATCTCTTACATCATTGAAATATCCGCAAAAAGTACATCCACTTTTCCACCACCATTCACAGCCTTTAGTTCTCAGAATAACCGTTGCTGCAGTACATAGAGACCCATCTGGAAGTCTTTCTGGAGTTTTGTATACAGTCGCAGGTTTTTTTGCATCCCATGATTCCCTAAATTTAATTGATTCAGGTGTATTTTCTGGGGCCTTGACCAAATGGTGGACCTTGACAGCCCGTTCTTCAGACCCCAACATACCCTTAGTCACGTTCCTCCGACGAGTCGTTGAAAATAGGTATTTTGGGCAATAATGTCCTATAATTCCGGTCCTATCTTCAAGTACGTAGAGACCCTGTACAAGTACATGACCGATACATCTGCAGTGTCCGATCGTATTGAAAAAATAGATGTTGGGGCATTGTTAGATTCCATGTCTCCAGAAGAAAGGAAAGGAATCCAAGGATGGTATTGGTATGACTGGGCTAATCAAGCATATGCATTGACAGTAATGACAGTAATTGCCCCTCAAGTAATGGCTAGTTTGTATAATCTAGCAACTGGAACTCAATCCGGTGACGCATTTTATGCATATGTTCTAACATTTTCAATGGTATTTGTAGTTTTGACTGCACCAGCTCTTGGAGTTATTGCCGATAAGATGCCAATAAAGAAGAAATTACTGAAGTGGTATACTGTTGCTGGTGTTTTGTTTACAGCAATAATGGGAGCAGCACCTTATTTCGGATCNTCAGGATATATTTTCTTAGCACTAACATACACAATAGGTACTGTNGGATTTACTGGTGGAAATGTAATTTATTATTCATTTATGCCATATCTTGGAGGAAAAGAAATGCAAGACCATGTTTCTACATATGGTTACGTCTATGGATTTGCAGGCGGTTCACTACTTCTAATGTTCCATCTTGTTTTGTTATTGGGCCCCTTTAATTGGGATACAAATTTCAAATTAGCAGTTATTTTCGTCACATCATCCCTTTGGTGGTGGGGTTTTGGAGCTTTAATGTTCAAGTGGACTCCGGAGCCAGAAATTGAAACCACAATGGAATGGGANGGTTTTGTGCCTGCAGTTAAACTTGCATACGGTCAAGTTTTTCAGACAGCAAGAGAGATAAAGAGATTTAAGGTACTAGCACTCTTTTTAGTTGCTTACCTTTTGTTCTATGATGGAGTAAATACAATTGCCAGTATGGCTAGTGCATTTGGTGAATCAGTTCTCAGACTGGATACCAGTATGAACATTATGCTACTTCTTACAGTTAATGTAATTGCAATTCCAATGACGGCAGTTTTTGGAAAATTAGCAAACATCAAGGGAACNAAATTTGCCTTAATGCTCGCACTCATTATCTATTGTTTTGTTGCAATTGCAGCTGCTGCTTTTGCTCCATTGGAATTAGATCCAACTACTGATTCAGATAACAATGGATTACCTGATGACGCAGAGGGCGAATCTTCTCGATATGATTTTACTTTCACGTACAATGAATCATCTGGATTGTATGAAATGAATACCCTNTATAATAGAGGGTATGATGGATGGGTNGGAGAGAGNTCAGCAGGAGATGCAGAATTTAGAGATGCTTTCCAAGATTATTTTCCAGATCAGAGTGATACTTCATCTTCTTCAACAAGTACCAGTAATCTAGGCATATCTTCTGGAATCCTTGTTTTGTTAGTAATTCTTGTATCATTCGTTCTTCTTGGTAGTGCAATTATGTATCTTCAAAAGATGAATTTGGGACCATTAACTGCGCTAATTTCTATTCTCCTAGTATTTGCTGGGATCTTTGCTGCATCGTTATTTGTCGATGAAGCATCTGTTTCAATCAATGAAGTTGAAACGATCACTCCAGAAGATGCATCATCTTTGATTTCTGCGTTTGATAATGTATCAGATCATCGTTTTGCCATAATTGTCATTGGACCTGATTATTCAATTTCTTCGGAGGTTGGAGATCGTCATCCTACCATTGTTGATCAGGGTGGAATGGTAGATGGTTGGGCTGAATTTATGCGAGATAATGTATGGGAACCATTTGGAATCACTGTCTCACTTCAGTGGATTATTCTGGGTTGTCTAGTTGGGATGGTAATGGGTTCTGCTGGAGCGCAAGCTCGCTCAATGTTCTCAATGTTGATTCCCGAAACTAGAACCTCAGAATTCTTTGGTTTCTTTGGTTTCTTAGGAAAATCTGCGGCAATGATTGGAACGTTCCTTTATGGAATTGCTAGTTCTACCTTCGATAGTCGTGTTGCAATCATGACTATTACTATTGTAATTTTAGCTGGAACAATCTTGGCTTCACGAATTGATCTTGAAGAGGGTATCAGAGTAGCAAATGAAGAAGATGCTCGAAATCGAGCAACNGCGCAAGGAAAGGAAGTTCCTGAATCAACGAAACTAACTCAGGACGAGAACCTGTATTCTCAGATCGGTGAAATGATGAAGTGATTGAATGACAAAACCAATGAAATTCTTTGGTTTTGTTCANACGTTTTTATCCATCTTAGTATTGCCTTTTGGTTTCTTAATTTGGGGTATTTCAGCCATTCCTGGAATNTGGATGTTTCAAGAAGTTAGTAATATTCCTGATCCATTAATTCGACTTTTTGCTCAAGGATTTGCAATTGGATTGGGACTTCTCGCATGGTGTATTGTTGATCTATTAATTCTCGGATCCTTTGGATTGATTTTGAGACCCAGAACCTCTTCTGCTCAAGCCCCGACACAAAGTTGGTTGACCATTAGATGGGCATTNATGTCGCTCTTTCATCGGTTGGCATTACCTTCATTACAGTGGATGGTACCTTCCTTTGTTGGAAATATGTACTATTCAATGATGGGGATGAAAATTAGAAAAGGAGCACAACTTAATTCTCCCAACATGAATGATGCATATATGATTGAGGTAGGTAGCAAGACAGTGATTGGAGGAGGAGCTGCAATCAATGGTCACCTCTTCGAAAAAGATGGAATTCATCTCTCAAAGGTGATTATTGGATCTAATTGTGTTGTAGGTTCTGGCGCATTCATTGCTCCAGGTTGTGTAATCGGAGATAGAGCAGTAATTGCATCAAGAGCAGTTCTGCCCAAATTTACCATTATACCTCCCGGTGAAATTTGGGGAGGGATTCCTGCACGTCGTATCAGAGGTGCCCCTGCTAGCGAATCTGAATGACTTATTAGTGTGGAGTTTTGATTCCTATTGCTCTGACAACACACCAACCGGCCCATCCTTCAAACATAGAGAATGCACCACCTCCAATTAATCCCAATGGAATGATCCATTCTATTCCAAAGTTGAATTCTAATACAAATAAAGCTACTGAAATAAGCACACCAACAGTTACTGCCAAGATTCCAAGCTTCAGTCTNACAGCCTTTCCTACATCATCGATATTACACTGCATNAGNANNANNTANACATCAATGGCATATGAATGACTGTTCATAATCAAAATGAAAGAATGATTCTAATTTTTATTAGACATAGTCTCAAGCATATCTTTCAGTAAATCTCTTATTTCGACAAGTACATCATCTGTCTGAGAATTTTGAACAGTCATTGCAGGCTGTGAAGAAAGGGAATCTCGTTGTTTGAGAACGAGATCTCTGAATTCTGGACCACCTTTTACGCCAGTGAGAATAAACGGAGCCGAGCCTGCAGTCTCAAAATGCATGCGAACCACTCCGAACGCATTCAAAATTGGACCTTCGTGAATGGAAACGTCTGTTAACTTGTCTAACGGAATGTTTTGTTGTTTCTTGAATAACCATCCAGTACGAATATTCAGCGAACGATCGGTTAGCGAACAAGATAAACCTTCGAATTGTTTTTGATGAACTGCNAGACCTAAAATCAACCAAAAAGGCACTACAAGTAATCCAATAACTGTTGAAGCTTGAACTAACATAGCACCTAGCCACCAATATACTTTGACTTTAGGATCGAATTCAACTGAAACAATATGTCCACTGTCTGCATATCCTTCTGACATATACCAATGTCATTGTTGAGATACTAAAAACATGTCACTATATTCTATCAAATCTGTGAATAATATTCTCTAGCAGCAATTTCTACATCATTGAAAACTATCTCTTCATCTATACTAATGGTTTTCCCATCCCGTCTTAGTGCTCTGCCCTCAACAAATACGTCAAGACAAGTTCCNCCGCTGTATATCAGATTTGCAAGTAATCTTCTATCGTTTGTTCCTAATGGACGTAATCTCACATCGTTAATATCCCATGTTACCCAGTCTTTACTTCCTTTAGTGGCTAGAGACCAGGTTTCAATTGGATTTAGGATTGTGGCATCCCAGTGATCATGACGTTGAATTAGACTTGCAGTTTTTGCCTCTGATCTCATATCCAATGAGTTGTTACTAGCTGCCCCATCNGTCCCTAATCTAACATCAACTTTAGCNTCNGTCATTGCTGGATATGACATGGTTCCGCCACAAGCCAATTTTTGATTACTGGTTGGACAATGTACTGCATGGCATTCTTTTTCAGCAAGAATNCTCATTTCCTTTTTTGTAACCCATCCACAATGAGCACAAACGGTAGAGTCTGTGAGAAAATTAAGTGAATCTAGGTATTCAATCGGGTACATCCCGTGGATTTCATAACAGTCTGACACTTCTGTTCTAGTTTCACTGGTGTGGATATGCACATAAGCATCGTATTTTTTGCCTAAATCAGATGCTCTAAGCAATGTTTCTTCAGAACAAGTGTAAACAGAATGTGCTGCAATTCCATATTCTACTCTACCATTGCCTAATGGACCAGATCTGAGTAACTCCTCTAATTTTTTCAGAACATCCCCACTATCTTCTTCCGTGTCTGAAGGAGGCCAGCTAGTAGTAGGCCCACAAATAATCCCACGAATTCCAGAATCAACTAATACAGGAGCGATTGAGTCAGGATGATGATACATATCGCAAGCAAATGTTGTTCCTGTCGCAATTAGTTCGGCTACTGCTGCTTTAGTACCGATTTCAATTAATTCTCTTGTAACATGTTTTTCAGTAGGGAAAATAGATTGTTGTAACCATTCCATTAACGGTAAACCTTCACCCATACTTCGGTTTAGAATCATNGGGAGGTGAGTATGCCAGTTTTGGAATGAACGAGTAATCACTCGATTTGATCCGTCTATTGTTTCTAATACATCTTCATCTCCGTTGCTAGAAGACCAGGATCCATCAGCGTGAAGTAAAATATCACCGTGATGGACNACTCCTTCGTCATCGATTAGTCGAGTGGAGGTTATCCTCCTCGGTTCCATGCTAATCCTACATGCCCATAGAACTTGATTTTGTGGTTTTTCCAAAAGAAAATCTAATGGTTATCCAGATTGAGGCCANAAAGGAATCAAATTTGCTGCTAGACTTGCAAGATTTCGGGTTTGAATCCATACTCGCCCCTGTCCTGAGAAATGCATTACTACTCCTTCGCCTCCAAACATGAATGATTTCATTCCCCCAACTTTCCCAATTTCATATGAGACAGTATCATCGAAGGCAACTACATGTCCAGTATCAACTGTGATTACTTGACCAGGTTGAATCGGTATTTCTTTCATGGCTCCAAAAGAATTGAACCAAATTCTACCAGGTTGACCGTCTTCAGTAAAGCCACGAATGAAGAATAGCGATTCTCCGGAAAAGAATCCTTTAGCTCCTTGGAATTTAGTATCCGTCTTGACATTAGGAGTTGAAGCAAGATAGGATCCACTCTGAATAAAAATTTGCCTTCCNGGTTGAATATCTGTGTGCTGAATATCTCCTGAAACCCCAGGAGCAAGGCTAATCCATCCACCTTGAGGTCCAGCAGTATATGTGTTNAGGAAGAAAGATTCACCACCGAGTGCTGACTTTGCCATACTCTTGAGGAAACCACCAAATCCTCCTCCTCCACTCATTCCAGTTTGCATGGTCATTCCAGACATTGAGACCATTGCACCAGGTTCTACATTCACTGCTTCTCCAGCATTGCAAGCTAGCGTTAGAAGTGTATAAGACGGGTTGAATTCAATATGTTCTTGCATAAATAACCGTAGATATGTAATGACCTTTATCCTTGGGGTGAATGACCGGGTTCAAAACATATCAACGATAGGGTATACTATGTCTGACATGGACCCATACCGTGTCTTAGGAATTGATAGCAGTGCATCTGACGCTGANATCAANAGAGCGTATCGTCGTTTAGCAAGACAACATCATCCTGACAGAAACCCTGGAGATTCNGCATCAGAAGATCGGTTCAAGTCAATTCAATCTGCGTTTGATGAAATTGGGACCCCAAAAAAAAGACAACAATATGATGAACAACAACGATTCAGAGGAATGAGTTTCGGTTCTGGTGGAATGGGAATGGAAGANATTCTTCGACAGATGATGGGCAACACTCAGTTTTCTTCTAATCCTCAATCAAGTCAACCTAGGGGAATCGACATTGAATTAGGAATTGATATTGATACTGAGATTGCAGAGAAAGGAGGCAAAATTCCTTTCGTATTGAGTAGATTAAGACGATGTAAAAGATGCGATGGACGTACATCCAATAGTGGCCTTAGTTGCCCTGTTTGTGCGGGTCGGGGAGTACAAAGAAGAGAGAGTACAGTTACTGTAAATATTCCTAAGGGTGTAGAACAAGGACACAAACTACGCCTAAGAAAAATGGGAAATGAACATCCAACAGGNCTTCCTGGAGATTTGACNCTNATTGTCAGAATAGATCCTGGNGAAGGTCGTCGTTGGGAATCTGATAGATTAATTCAAACAGTCTCAGTTCCGTATACAACCTTACTCTTGGGTGGTGAAGTAAAATTAACAACCCCTACCGGACGAAAAATCCGTCTTTCAATAGATGCTGGATCTCTCCCTGGTGACCGCCGTCGTATACCAAGAGAAGGGATAGGAGGAGCCCCATTTGATATCGAATTAGTGTTAGAAGAGCCGGGTCCTCTTTCTGATCAAATGTATGAGGNGCTTGAGCGCTTGAGAGACATGGGTTTGTAATCAGGTTAGGAACGAATCTTCATCAAGACTAGTCTAGACAGGATCTCATGGGTGGATTCGATAGAGTTGCGAATTTACTCTTTGAGAACAGGAAAATTACTCATCTTNTTGTACTTTTAATGACATTATTAATGATTCCCGGATTGCCAATTAGTCTAACACCTGCAGACATAGAGTCGTATGATCTTGAATCTCCAGAATTAACTGCTGCTAGAGTGATTCAACAGGATTTCACTGGAAATGGAATAATGGTTGGTTACATATATTCTGTTAGAGATGTTAATTTAATTCATGAAACAGGTCCAGTTGGTTGGGAAGAAATTCAACCATATTCTGGATTATTTTCTGGTATTGAAGAACCTGCTGGAGGAATTCTAAATTTATCTGTGTTACAAGAATTAGATAGAAAAGCAGATAGGGTCAAGAATCATGAAATTGCAGAAAATTTAGGACCGTTGGTTTCTGAAATTACAGGGACACCTGTAGACGGAGTATTGTCACTTCCTGATAATTTCAGATCTTTCATGAAAAACGAGACATTGTTGACCAAGCCAAGTAAAGAACCTCAAGGAATTTTCATTGTAGACATTCCTCCTGAAACGAACTGGCATGATTGTGGAAATTTGGAATGTTTAGAATTTGATGATCCAAATGTCACTCAAGATCATATTGATCTTGCAGCACACAGAATGGCAAACAATAGTGATGGTGCATTTCTTAGATGGCTCTCTAATGATAGAGCGTTTCTTCCTGATCCTGATTCTGAAGTGATTGGTCCAGTGAATGGTTTACTTCAAGGAGACTCATGGGAAGGAGCCGAATGGAAACCAGGGCGATGGTCTGCGAGTTCAGCTTGGATGTTGGTTCAATTTGATCGAGAATTAATGCTCGAGGATGGTTGGACATTTGCATGGGGGGACGCAGAGTTAGAATGGGGATATTCTGCGAATGGACTCTCCTTTGACTCTAATCCGCCTAATCTAACTTCAGAATCCTGTAAATCACAGGTTAGTTCAGGAGGAAGTCCATGTTCTACTGAGTGGCTATTTTTAGCTTTAGAAGATGAAATTAGTGAAGAAGATAGTCTNACCAATACATTACTAATCGGAGAATCTCCGAATGTTGAAGTGAATAGAGAAATTCTTTCCAGTGTTTGGTTAATTGCCATGATGGGTGCTGCAATTACAGTTCTNCTATGGATTAGTCTTCGTCGATGGACNGATGTTGNNATAGTAGGCAGTGGNTTAATNTTGAGTCTTACATGGATGCAGGGATCNATCGGATGGGGGTTAATTTTTGGAGATTGGGCAGGAATAGAAATTATTCAGNGATCACAATTCTCTAATCTTCTTCCAATATTGATTCTTGCTCTAGGTATCGATGACAGCCTCCACGCATTGCACAGATACAAGGAAGAAAGACGTTCAGGAAAAAGCACGGAAACTTCTGCATACATAGCAATTTCGAAGGTTGGAAGGGCAATTATGCTTACATCATTTACAACCATTGGTGCATTTATGTCTAATTTATTTTCAGATATTCCAGCGTTACGTTCATTCGGAATAGAAGCAGGTCTTGGAGTTCTTTCAGCTTTTATTTTGACAGGTTTATGGGTTCCTCTTCTTCGATATGATGTAGATAATTGGTTAGAAGGAAAAGGAAAACTGGAGGATGAACCTGAAGGATTAGTCAGATTGGTACCAACCTCGTGGCTTGCATCCACGGCTAGATTTTCAGGAGCATGGGCTCCATTAATTGCATTATTAACGCTTCTTTTAACTTCGATTGCCACACCTGCAATGTTGGGCTTAAAGGGTGATTTCAAAGTTGAGGATTTTCTCGATGATGAATCTGATTTTGCAGCAGGTGTATTCCTTGTGAATGAACGATTTGCAGAAGAAGGTGAGCCCGCAGAAATCCTCGTTGAAGGAGATGTCTCTCATCCTGATGTTGTATTTGCAGTTAGGCAATTGAGATTTAATATGAATCAACCTGGAGAGAATGATCCCGATAGATTTGCCAGAGATCCCTCAGGCGATGTTGAACTCATTGCAATCGATGAACTTCTAGAATATGCTCAGTTTGCATTATGGTATAATAGCAGTCCTTTCGAAGAAACCGGATGGAATTCAAGTCTCACAGATAATGGTGTCAACTGTCCTTATAGAGGTAATGCGGCTCTTTTTATTGACTTTGATAAAAGAGGGTGTATCACTTATTTCTTTGGACATATGTTCTTGTATGGTATTCCAGAAAGTGGAGGATATCCAATGATACCATCTAGTATCATTTCTAATTTCATTCAACCTGCATCTCCGTTAGACCCCGACCGTCCTTGGTTGAATCAAGAAGGAGATAATGCAACCTTTGATAGAATGGTAATGAGATTCGGACTACGTCAACCTGAACAATTCGAAAAAGTCGAGCTTGCAATAGAAGAATTAAAAATCGATATGTCACCATTCCAAAATTTATCTTACACTGAACTTTCTGATAGAAGCGATAGATCCTCTGCAAACGAAAGTTATCCAGTAACTTGGACAATCGAGACAGGATCCCCAATTACACGATATATCCAAGCATCTCGAATGCAATCAGAGTTACAGGGTTCTTTGTCGTTAGGAGTTCTTTTCTGTGTGATTATATTATGGTGGGGTTTTAGGGCAGATCCAGAGCAATTGAAATCACAAAGACGTCATGGATATCAAACACGAGCAATTCTTGCAAGTTCTTTCGTTGGTCTACTCCTTTTAACATCATATGGGGTAGCACTAGGTTTCTTAGCTTTCATAATAATGTTTTACCTATTGTTACAATGGGGTGAACGTGCTCTTAGTCTTGCAGCAATAACTACATTTCCGATATTGATTGTAGTGGTTTGGCTTTATGGCACAATTGCTGCCCTAGGTTACGGATTGAATATGGTAACAGTCGCGATTGCTGCAATTTCTTTGGGAGTAGGTATNGATTACGTTATCCATGTAGTAGAACGATTCCGAGAAGAACGTTCTCGTGGTCTTGATGTTCTTCCAGCCCTTTCTGTGGTGGGCGCAGCTAGTGGTGTAGCGTTAGTAGGATCAGCCCTAAGTGACATTACCGGTTTTATTGTAATATCACGTTCATCAATGGGCTTTTTCAGTTCTTTTGGATTGTTTAGTGCATTAATGATTGGTCTTTCGTTGATTGCATCTCTAATCCTCACCCCTGCAGCNTTGAGAATAATTTCAAGNTTTGATAANNCAACTATCGAAGGATTGGAATCTGAGTAATATTTGNNGTGATCNAATGGCAGACGTTTTGAGACAAATCGAAAGAAAAGANGANTCCCTTGTTCTCACCTTTCAAGATGATGAAGTTCATGAAATTCCTTACCATGTTTTACGAACTTTTTGTCCTTGTGCAAATTGTCGTCCAAGATGGGAAGATCCTCATCGACGTCTTGCAATTCAGGAAGAAGTTAAGAGATTAAGAGTTGAAATGCCAAAGGCTGAACCAGTAGGTCGATATGCAGTCCGTTTCGTATGGACAAGCGGATGTTCTAGTGGCCTTTGGTCATTCACTCACCTAACTGCNATTGCTACTGGAATGCTTGATAATTAGATAACAATCCTCAAAACTATGTTCCCTTTCCCTCAGATAAATCCATGGTGAGGGTTTTCCCCCCCAGGGAGTGATAAAATGGTCGAAGAAGATCAAGATGAATGGATGTCATATGCTACTGCCGGGTATGGCGGTGCAGTTGATCCTTGGGACGATTTAGTACCAGTTGAATCTGATGAAGAGGAAGATGAGATAGTTGAAGATGAAGACATGTATGATGATGAGCTCCCATCACTAAGAGATTTAGATGCTCCACCTTGTCCTGCGCCAAAGGGAATTCGCCACGTAATTCGTTTAGGTTGTTGCAATCACTGTCTTTCTCGAATTGGAGGACGATTGAATCCAGATGGTGCATCCTCATTTGACCATGGTGCTAGAATTAGAGCAGAAGCAGTTTCTCTCGATCCAACTATTGCAGATATNGAAGAAACGTATTGTCCCTTTTGTGAAGATTTATTTGAAGANGTAGATAATATAGTAATCCGGATTTTGAGAGAAATTGGAGANGTNGAATTTTCAACAATTCAAATGGGATATCATATCAGTAAAGAACTCATAGAAGAAGAGGATGCTCTTCGTAAGAAATTTGGAGCTAGAGGTGCCCAACCCCTCAAATCTTCATTTGCAGCGGCAGTTGAAGCAGCCCTCAAGGAAAAATTAGACGATATAGAACTTGTAAAAGAATTACCTGATGTAATGATTCTAGTCGACTCTCTAACATTACGTGTTAAGGCTGAAATCCGTCCTGTTTTCTATTANGGTCGTTATCGAAAATTAGCTAAAGATGTTCCTCAAACACGCTGGCCCTGTAGGTCTTGTAAAGGACGTGAAGGAGGCTGCGAATCCTGTGAAGGAACTGGATTACAATATCCAAATTCAGTTCAAGATTTAGTTGGTGAGCCAATTCGTAAAGCTTTACTTGCAGACGATACTAGTTTTCATGGGATGGGTCGAGAAGATATTGATGTTCGTTGTTTAGGTAGAGGAAGACCATTTGTTGTTGAAGTTAAAAAACCTAAAATTCGTACAATTGATCTAGAAGATATTGTGGAACAAATTAACAAAGAAGGAGTAGGAAAAATTGAGATTGACTCGTTAAGATCATCTAATCGTTCGGAAGTGGCACGAATTAAAGAAACNAAGGCTGAAAAATCGTACAGGATTAGATTTGAGGTCCATGGAGAAGTACCTGAAGATTCTGAAACTCANATTGCTAATCTAGCAGGTGCAATACTTGAACAGAGAACTCCTAAACGTGTTGCACATCGAAGATCAGATNTAGTAAGAAAAAGACAGATTATTTCTGTTGAAAATATCTTGATAGAAAATAATGAAATTCAATTCGATGTAAGATGTCAATCAGGAACATATGTGAAAGAGATGNTACACTCTGATGAGGGTCGAACAACACCTTCAGTTGCAGAAGTAATTGGAGTAGAATGTTCTGTACTTTGGTTAGATGTTGTTGAAATTCATGCCGAGTAGGTTAGGATGAGACTCCATTTACTACTGCGACGAACTTAATAATGAAGCNTAGGTGGACCGAACCCCAAGGAGNCATAGTTATGCGTAGGACACACGGGACTAGACAAGGTACCCGTAGTATTCTAAAGCGTTCTAAGAGTGAACGTGGTCGCGTAAATATCGGACGAATAATGCATAATTATTCTGANGGAGACTTGGTTTCTATTGTTTTAGATGGAGGCCAACAGAAAGGTATGCCTCATCGTCGATTTCAAGGTATGACAGGTACTATTGAATCAAAGCAAGGTCGTGCATATGTTGTTACTTTCTCTGATAAGAACAAGAAGAAGACAGTAATTGCCCGTCCAGAGCACCTACGTCCAGCGGAGTGATATTATGTCAGAAAAGAAGTACGTCGATTTTTCAACAGTTCGTGATCTTCTACAGAAAGCAAATGATACTCGTGAAGAGCAATCTCAGGAGCAACAAAAGGCGATGGAACATGCGGAATGGGCTGCAAGTGACAATCGGGGAAATAGATCATCTAATTCTGATATTTTCACCCAATTGTTTGAAGCTCTTTCTGACGTCGATTGTATTTCAGAAAATGACCTTCTTCGCTCAAAGATGGCTGAGATACGCCCTGACTCCCCTGCACAGGTTCGTGTAATTCTAGCCCCATACAGAATTCAAATTTCAGAAGGTGAAATCGACCAGATAATCACCCATGTAAAGCAGATTACTTAGTAGTGTATCAGCATCAGAATAAACTTGTTTGTGAACATTGTTGGAGGTACGAAGATATGCAACCATCCTCATCTACTCCGGATTTTTCAGGTACTTGGTCGATTAGAATTTTAGATTCTGAACCTCAAGGAATTTCACCTGGTGTTTCTCATGCAATTACGGAACAAGGTCTCTATCTAATTAGATATAGAGGGGGGCAAACTGGAGAACAAATTGTAGTCGAAGATGGTGCTGGAATTGTTGGGATGCTTCGTTATAGAGATATTTCAGGTTCAGTACAATCAGAAATTCCTTCAATCATAACAGAAATCATACTTAGTAATCCGGATATTTTCCTAATGTTTTACAATCGAGGAGGCCCGATAAATAGGAAAATGCACACATTCCAATTATTACCTGGGATTGGACCTTCAACTGCTCAGGAGATGGTTCGAAAACGCGGATCTGGATGGAAAGATTTCTCAGCAGTTTCCAAAGATTGTGGAATTGATGCAGCTGCATTACTTGCTAATCGCTTTCATGAAGAACTCAAGGACCCTGGAATGCTTCCGAGCATTATTTCGATGCTTGTACGAGCAGGGTGAAAGTTAGATGGAAGAGGTAGATGCTCGTCTTTTGATAGATTTATTGCTGGACCATCGTTCTGCTATTCACTCTCTTGGACAGCATTTTCTTCACGATGAATCGATTCTCAACGAAGCAATATCTTTGTGCAGTGATGCAAATGAACCTCTTAATGAAAAATCACATGTTATCGAGATTGGTCCTGGTCCCGGTTGTCTTACCTTACATCTTCTTCGTACGGGGTCACAAATATCTGCAATTGAGATTGAAGAGGAAGCGATCAAACATCTTCATAGAAATTTCAAACAAGAAATTAGCGATAATAGACTTGTAATATATCATGGGGATGCATTGAAAATTACTTGGCCAAAAGCATCACATATTGTCGCCAACATTCCATATCAAATCTCCAGTCCTCTCATTGAAAAGATAAGTAGAATTCGAAAAGATGAGAGACCTAAGTGTATCGTATTGCTTGTTCAACAAGAATTTTCTGAGAAACTATCTATGCAGGGAGGACCAAATTCCATGGGTTCATTGGGATTGACAACTGGTTTAGATTGGAATATACATCTTGGTTCTATTGTTCCTCCCCACTGTTTTGTTCCTTCTCCGAAGGTACATTCTCGTTTAGTTCGATTAACTCCAAGAAATGATGCTCCATGTGATGATTTTAATAGAAAATTGCATCGAGTGGTAGTGCGACATGTTTTCGAACATCGACGAAGAAAAGTGAGGAGTCGGTTGAAAGAAGTACCTAAGAGAATTCAAAGAGTAACTGGTTGGTATAAATCAAGATGGAAAGCAGCAATACGTTTTCTGGAAGAAAATCCTCCATTAAATTTTGATGCACGCCCAGATGAGATTTCTGCTGGCGAATGGATTCAATTAATTGAACAATTAGAGCAATTTGATCCCCATTTTGAGTGATTTTTCGCGTCGGATTGATAGCGGACACCGGTCTCGCACAACTTGCGCGCGACCATATACCGGTCCTGATGGGTTCAAAATAGGTCGATTTCAATAGAAGGGGGGATTCAATGGCAAAGAAGGACACATATCTTGCTTTACTTCGTAGAGGAATAGATGAATCAACTGCTGAGATACTTGCAGATGCAGGTCTAAAAATAGGAGAAATCAAGAAACTCTCTCAAGATCAATTAGAACAAAACTATGGTCTCAAATCTGAAATTGCCAGTAGCGTGTTAGGGGCTATTCAATCGGGTCCCCGAGAATCAGGAAAACAGCGATTCCTTGCTGAAGTACTTTCAGAAAAGAAGCAAATGGATCGTATTGATGAACAGCGATTCAAACGTCAACAAAAAGATGTCATTGCTGAAATTAATGAAAATAGAGAACGTTTACGCGTAGCTAGGTTAGAAGAATTTAGAGCACAAAAAGTAATCATGAATCGTTTGGGTAAAACCATTGAGTTGATTGTAAAGATTGAGACTAATCATGACAACGAAACAAAGGATGAACAGAGAAGTAAAATGAGAGATCAACTAGAAACTCGAGGACTAGAAGCAGCCAGAGACCACGAAATGTTAGAGTTAGTAGGAACCCCTCAAGATATTGTTGATTTTCGTAGAAAAATTGTTCCTAGAATTACATTACATGCTTGTCCTGAATGCGATGATGAGCTTGAGCCTGCAGGAAGTAGTAGGAATCTAGATGATATGGAAAATTTCTCATTTATTTGTTGGGAATGTGGTCATGAATTTATGGCTCCAATGGCGACTGTAGTTGAGAAAACATTGACAGAATCTAGAATTACTATATCTTCAGATACTCCTCCTAGATTGCCCGTTTATGAGCCACCAAAGGATGCTAAAGCGCCTACCGTTGCGGATATGCTCAGAGCTGATTTGGAAGCAACCGGAGCTAGTGCTGATGAAGCCGAAGCAGCAGTTGAAGAGAGTGCAATTACTGGTGGTCTAATGAGTATCGATGAATGGATAGACCAAACTCTTGCAGTTCACAATTATATTCAAGCACAAGAACATCGAGAGGATTTCATCATCAGTACAGGTGCAGGAGCAACCAAATTCAACAAATGGATGAAGAAGGCAGGTTTGTATTTCAATAAGCAGACTGGGCGATGGACTCGTTGGGAAGATAGGTGAAGATTAATGTCGGGTCCTACGATCCGTTTTTTCCGTTCATCGTTACATTTGGCTACAATAGAAGTTGAGTCAGATGAGACTATTTTAGATGCTGCTAGAAGGGCAGAGATTACTGTACCTTCAAACTGTAAATCTGGTACATGTGGAACCTGCATGATGCGTTTATTATCCGGAAATGTTACAGGTTTAGATCCCATTCCTACTGCTTTAGACGAAGAATGGATAGCAGATGGTGCAATTCTATCATGTATTTCTCAGATAATTGGGTCTTGTGAAATCGACGTAATCCCTCCATTATGATGTGATTCTATGGATTTAACTACTCTTTTCTTACTCATCGTAAATTTAGTGATTTTAGGGTTGGTTGCTAAGTGGTTATATAACCGAGTAAAATCAAAATTAGATGAAGTAGAAGAAAGACATCGGAAAAGATGGTCGATAGAAGAGAATGAGTAACCACCTATGAATTAGATAAGGCACGTGTCCATCTATCTGCATCAGGTATTCCCTTTACGATTATTTTAACAGAAGAGACTCCCTTGATATTCTCTATATTATCTCTGAACTCTTCTAAATCAAATAGACAGCAAGCACAATGAGGACGAGATGGTTGAATATTTATTTCAATTTCAGCATCATCAGTTAATTCCATACTTTGCATTAATTGTTGAATAGAAATTCCATGTGGATCTTTCCATTTTTGTATTAAACTAACCAATCTTCGTTGAATTGAAACTAATTTTCGACTCATTAGACTATCAATCCCAAGGGTCTACTTCTACAATATGTGCTAGTGTAACCGTTTTTGATTCTGTTCTTTCTGCACGTTCTCCAGCCTCTTTGAGCATTCTTCTCATCCATCCTAGCATCGTAAGGCTTTGAAAACGCTCGATCATTTGAATGATATGACTAGCATTTGCAAGATTATCTTGTAGATCATGTTGAATATTTGATGCGTGATCATAATACAACAAAAGTAATTCTTCTAATGCATCATTATCTAGAGGCTTTCCTGCAAATTTTTTGGCCATATTTTTTAGCATATTTGGAGTAAGAATTTCCCCAGAAATTTCTCCCATTACATCTTCAATAGGATCTAGTTGAATTTCTTCTACTGCTAAATTTTCTTGTTTGCTTGAACCTCCATCAATTCGTTCTAGAGCCTTATCTAAATGACGTGGTTTTATAGTTCCAACTCTTTCAATTGCAGCAGCATCAGAAGATAATCGAAGTAATCTTAGAAGATAATTTTCTAATCGTTCATTCGCAGCCACTACTGCAGCAGCTCCAATCGAATCAACCCGAGAAATATTGTCAATCATCATACCTCTGGTTCTACTAAATCCTAACCTCATACGGTTTGGATCATCCAAGGTTTTTCGTTCAGGATCGCTTTCAAGAGTTTGATTTTCCATTTCATGAGTAATCATTTTTAGCTGGTGCTCAAGAAGATCTACAAGCTGTGTTTTCACATCACCAGAGATTCTAAGTTCAATTCCAAGACCACTTGCTACTGTTGAAATGTGAGATGTTGCCCATGGTTTGGCCATACCCTCTCCATTTCTCCGAGGCCCTTCAAGCCTCGTGTAGCCTTACCACTCTGTCCAACTTGGAAATGAATTGCCACTGGAAAGACATTGAAGTCCATTTTGATCTCTAAACCAACAATCTTCAATTCCCACAGCACCCTCCGGGAAAATTACCTTTGGCTCAATTGCCATGGTTCCACCGATTTCTAATGGAGAATCAAATCCTGATGCCACAACAGGAGTTTCATCGAGTTCTAATCCAATACTATGTCCTAAAAATCGAGATTGTTCAGGGGGCATTCCCATCAAATGTTCGGAAAACCCCATATTTTCAGACAAAGAATTCCCAATTTCCCAAGCCTTAGAACATGAATCTCCATTTGATAATGAATTTTTCACCTTCGTAGCTATTTCTTCCATTTGTTCTAACCTTTCAATCCAGATTTCATCAGGTTTTCCCACACTAAACATTCTAGTCATATCTGTAATATATCCTCGATGAACATGAACAATATCAACCAAGACCGGCTCTCCTTTCATGATTTTTTTGTGTCCTGCCCCTAGCGAGGCCAATGGATTCGCCCCTGCTCCACCAATTGCACTATCGAAGTATGATGGAATTGCTCCAGAAGTTCCACTGGCTATCACAACCCTATCACAATCCATAGGCCATTTTCGCATCCTGACCATCCCTCCAAAGCCAGCAGATCTACTGACTCCATCTGCTACTGCTGCTAGTTCTAACTCACTGATTCCTTCACAGTTTTTCATTCCAAAAGAGTTGATTGCTTCGAACATTNGTTTCTGAATTTCTCCACTTTCCTTCATTCTNTCGATTTCCCAAGATGATTTAATTTCTCGTAATTTCCATAATATTGTAGTACAATCTTTACATTTACCGCCAAATTTAGATTGAAGAAATGCAGCATCGTTTGCTGTCATTCTGCCCAATTGTAATGCAGGAGATTCTCCTACNTCATNCATCAGATTAGCCATTCTTGGGTGCTGCTTGATTAAATGGGGTGAATTATTNCCTCCTGATTCAAATTTTGCTCGNTCNAGAGAAGATCTTACGTANTGGGTAACTTCTCCTTCNGAGGTGATATGAACCCCACCTGTTTGACGGTTTCCAACTAACCAATACATATCTACTGGGTCATTNATCCAAGCAGAATTGATATTATGATTGGATAGNGATAATGAGAGTTTNACCTGTCTTTCCTCCAATTCTGAAACTGGAACNCTCCAATCTTCATTTTCAGGCCCAACAAGCCCTTCAGTGCTCCACATTAGGATGTCCTTNGGTTGGAGACACAAAGCGGTTCGCATACAAATTATCTATTTTTCAATGAAAGGCAATATGTACACGCTCCTAGTCGGATTACCATGGAGAGCGTCTTGACGCTCGATGACGCGCGTCTTTCAGGACGTACCGTCCTCGTGCGAGTAGACATAAATTCCCCTCTTCATCCTGAGACCAAGGCGTTCCTTGATGATAGTCGTCTTAGAGCGATTCTTCCTACCTTACGTCGCTTGGCAGATTCAAAAGTAGTCTTACTTTCTCATCAAAGTCGTCCAGGAAAATCAGATTTTACAGATATGTCTGCTCATGCCGATCAATTGAGTCGTTTATTAGGTAGAGAGATTTCTTTCGTTCCAGATGTTTGTGGAGACATTGCTATTCAAGCGATTCAAACTATGGAACAAGGAGATATGATTTTACTTGATAATGTTAGGGGATGGTCTGAAGAAAATGATCTGAAGAAAGCAGGACTTGATGAGTTAAACGATTCTGAAATCGTTAGGAAGTTATCTTCAGTTGCTGATGCATACGTCAATGACGCTTTTGCAGCAGCACATCGAAATTCACCTACACTTTCAGGATTTTCGAAATCCTTACCTTGTTTTGCTGGAGTATTAATGGCAGCAGAAATCAAAGCATTAACTACTGCAATCGACAATCCTCCTAAACCATATGTTGCAATTTTGGGTGGCGCAAAATGTGATGACTCTCTNCGTATAGCTCTAAATTTATTGAATCGTCATTTGGCTGATATGATTGTTCCAGTAGGAGTTGTAGGTAATCTAATGCTCTGGGCAGAAGGTCACAGTATAGGTCAAGGTAACGAGGATTTCATACGAGGATCTCTTGGTGATGCTTTCGAATCTACGTTTGAACATGCATCTACTTGTATTGAAAATTATAGAGAAAAAATTCTNCTTCCTGTTGATTTAGCGATTGAAATCGAAGATAGAAGAGTTGCAATTTCTCTTGAAGAATTGCCTACTTCTGCTCCCATATATGATGTTGGTATTGCTTCATTACAAGCTCTGTATCCAGTTATCAGAAATGCAGGATGTGTTTTATGGAACGGACCAGCATCATATTTTGAGAAGGAAAATTTCGCTTTTGGAACGATTGAGATTCTAAATATGATTTGTGAGTCTGATGCATTTACTATTGTGGGTGGAGGACACACCAGTGCTCTCGTTTCACAAAAGAACCTTGTCGATAAGGTAGATCACAATAGTACAGGAGGTGGAGCATGCCTTACAATGTTGGCAGGAGATACGATGCCCGTCATTGAATCACTGAGAGTTTCTGCCCAAATTTTTGGTGACAAAGATGAATTCTGAAGGCCCTCAACGAATAGTCTGCTTGACAGAAGAGCCCACAGAAATTCTCTATCTCCTTGGTGAGCAACATAGGATTGTCGGAATTAGTGTTTATACAGTGAGACCAGAAGAGGCAAAGGAAAACCATCCTGCAGTCTCTGCATTTATTGATGGTAGTGTAAAAAAAATTTGCAATCTTGAACCTGACCTCATTATCGGATTTAGTGATATCCAAGCAGATTTAGCAGCGAAACTAATTCGAGCTAATCAACAAGTTCTAATTTTTAATCAAAGAAGTATAGATGAGATATTGGAAGTTATTCTCACAATCGGTAGAATTGTATCTGCCGAAGATAGGGCTAGAAAATTAGTGAAAAGTTACAAAACGAGGATTGAGGAAGTAAAGCAAAGAAGTCTAAAACTTGAATATAGACCTAAAGTCTACTTTGAAGAATGGGATAAACCAACTTTCTCTGCAATAAGGTGGGTTAGTGAGTTAATTGAGATAGCTGGAGGAAATGATATATTTTCAGAGAAATCATTTGGAAAACTAGCTAGTGAAAGAGAGATTCAATGGTCAGATGTTGTCGAACAGAATCCAGATATTATCTTAGCATCATGGTGTGGAAAGCCAGTCGATATTAATTCGATAAAAGAGAGACCTAATTGGAACAGCATCACAGCGGTGAGAGAAGATAGAATACATGAACTCGATCCTAGTATTATTCTTCAGCCAGGACCAGCTTGTTTGACTGATGGTCTTAGAGTAATTGAAAAATTCATTCATGATATTTCTGATTTAACTGAAAGTAATTCATAAGCAGAGAGCATCTTAGGCTTCATGAAAAAGTGTAAGATCAATGATTTTTCCAATTCTTTTTTCAACATCACTTTGAATTGCTTCGAGTCCCTTTTGTGAATTTGCTTCAGCCCTCATTACCAAAATTGGTTCAGTATTGGAAGGTCTACATAGGAACCATCCTGCTTCGATCCCAAGATGCCCATCATATCGAATTCGAACTCCATCTGCCGTATTTGCCTCATAGTCTGAAAATGCATTTTTTACTGAATTCATAATTTCTTCACGTTCTCCTTTGAGTGGAACCTTTGCTTCTCCAGTAGAAGGAAAATCTGGTATGTCAGTAAATAGGCTTGAGAATGGTTCTCCATTAGGTAGACGTCTAGCAACTAATTCTACTAATCTAGCAAAACCGTATAGAGCATCATCAAATCCATTCCACCGGTCATTAAAGAAGAAATGCCCTGACATTTCACCCGCCAATGGACATCCCGGCATCTCTCTAAGTGCTTGTTTAAGGAAAGAATGTCCTGTTCTCATCATGTAGGGGATTCCTCCATTTTCACTAATTGTGTGTTCGAGAGCCATACTACATTTAACATCATGAATTATAGTTCTTGTTTCAGGTGGAGAATCATCAGGGATTTTGCTTAGGATATCAGCAGCAAAGACTGCTAACAAACGATCAGGATGAATAAATCGTCCCTTCTCATCAACAACTCCAATCCTATCTCCATCTCCATCAACTCCTAATCCAAATTCTGCGTTGGTGGTTTTTACTGCATTACTAAGATCAATCATGTTTTTTGCTCGGGTAGGATCAGGAGCATGGTTTGGAAATGTATTATCCCATTCACAGTGGATTGCGATTCCAGTAGTTCCTAATTTTTCAGCCATTGATACCAAGAAAGGTCCAGGAACAGCATTTGCAGCATCGATGACTACGTTTACTGGACGAGAAATTGTTCCAGTTGCAGCCATTACTGAATCTAGATGTCCATTTACAAAGTCTTCTAGAATGATATGATTTCCATGATTTTCAGAAATATAAAAATCTCCTCTATCAAAGGATTTTTTGAGATCTTGAATTTCCTTTCCAGCCATTGCTGAAGTTCCTCTACACATCTTGAATCCATTGTATTCAGGAGGATTATGNCTTGCAGTAATCATCACCCCTCCATCNACATCNAAAACTGAAGTTGCATGATAAAGTGAGCCAGTGGTACAGATTCCGAGGTCGTGAACATTGACTCCACATTGAGTTAATCCTGATACAAATGCACTATGAAGAATAGGAGAAGATTCTCTAATATCTCTTCCGACAGCAATGTTGGAAGCATCTAGAAATGTTCCGAGTGCTTTACCGAGTCTTTCAGCGAATTTGTCATCAAGTTCTTCATAAGCGATTCCTCTGATATCATACGCCTTGAAGCAGTGCAATGCCCACTCAGTCATGATTTACGCCCACACTACCTCCTTCTATGACTTGTGGCTAAATTTACGTGAAAGAATCAACAGTAGAATTATTGAGCATGTACCACCAAAAACTGCACCTATGGAATTGAATACTGCAAATCCAATTCCTATACATAAAAGTGGAATCAAAACAATCCAAGGTAGTACTTTTTTCCAAGTTAGAAGATTTTTTGGATTTTCGATATATGGACTACCAGGCATCAAATCACTCTGTGGAAATTGCTTGAATTACGATCTCCACCTTAGCACCCTTTGGAAGATTAGCAGCTTCAAAAGCAGCTCTTGCCGGAGCGATTTCGACGTCCTTTAACCAGTTGCCATATACTTCATTCATCTCTGCATAGTCATGAATATCATCGAGAAGAACTTGGACGAAGCAAATGTCATGCTTTGAAGCTCCTGCTGCTTTGAGAAGTTGATCAATTTTGNCTAAACATCCGAGCGTTTGCTCTCTAGCGGATTCTCCTGAATCTAAAGAAATTTGACCGGATAACCAAATGGTTCCGTTTGCCTTAACTCCTGGACTATATGGGCCGAATACCTCTCCGCCAATATCGATTCTTTCCTTTCCCATGTATATTCGACGTAATAGACACCTCAAGAGCGTTCGCTTCATCCGATAGACCTTCTTCGCCTATTCATGGACGGTCTAATCCCAACGTGTTGGGTCATCGATCATCCTGCCCATTTTCAATTATTCAGCCCCTTTATCCGAGGCGGTCATCCTGACGACATTCTAATTTTGACAACTAGATCAGAAGTGCAATCAATGTTTAGAACTAGAGAAGGTAGAATTCCTCATCGTTCACATTTGTGGGTAGATCGACCAGTGGGTCATGAAATTAGTAGATTGAATCGATTTCGAGTTGGAAGAGATAGGATAAAAAAAGTCACAAAATTTCTTCGGTCACACCCTTCTATCCAAAGGATAATCGTGAAAGGAGCGTCTTTGGAATTAATTTCTGCTAAGAAAGAAAGAATTCCAGAAAGGGTGTATATTAGCGATACTGAAGTGAATCAAATTGCTCATCGCATAGCGAAACGTTATGCTACAAAGATATTACTTCCTAAATCTTGGAACAACGAAATCTATTCTGGGTTTTCTTCGGATTCTAGAGTAGAGAGATATTCTGGAATTCTTCCGGAGGTGTATTTGGATATTGAAGCAGGAAAATCTGCCAGAGGCCAAGCAATTTCTCAAATTAGAAAGGAGATATCTTCCTCAGATTCCTCTCATTCTAAAGCCCCGGTAATTTTTCATCGTTTAATTGTTGGAGGGGGGATTCATGATCAAAGTGAACTNATTCTATATGACGCTTGGATTAAGAATTTGCNAGTTCACTTTGTTCATACTAANGAATCTGCAATNGAATCAACCGATGGTGNGTGGGAATTGCCTATTCAAATTGCTATGTTTGATGGGGTATTGACTGGTTCTACAACTACTGCATCTGAGGCAGTTATTCATGGANTTCCAACGTTATTGATATCCAAGGCAGAACGAGGNTTTTTNGATGAAATAACTCAAAGATTTCCCAAGAAATTATTTCATTGGAAGTCAACTAAAAAGGAAGGTTTCGATGAAATTATTGATAGATGGTTAAATTCTNTTCAAGAAGATATTGATCGAAANTTAGAGATATATGCCACACGCTCTGAACTAGAAGAAATAATTGGTCCATTCAAAGGTTTAGAATAATGGAAAAATAGATTTCATGACGATATATTTTCNAGTTTTTCACTCATCAGTATGGATAGTGCCTGAACAGAACCGCTGCAATCCTTTAATTCGTCATCTGAAGCAATGGTAATGAATCCAGAATCGGTTTTTGCAACCAAGATAGGTGTTTTTCCGTTAGTGTAAGAAATCAAGTCATCTGGGCGCTCATTTAGATGGACAAGGTGAAAAGGCACATCTGCTTCATTCCTGAGTTTTTTCATTTCTGATTTTTCCCATGCAACTTTATGAGTTATATCACAAAGCGAACAATGTTGTCCCTTGAACAAGGCTCCTGCTACGTATTTTAACTCTCCAATCAGGCCACCATCGGCATGATAGACACCCCATATTGATTCCACAGTCATGGCATTCCGTCATGTAGTGACTTTATGGATGGCTGTAGATAACCGTAGTAAATATCAAAGATTTTCCAATACGTCCCAATGATCTCCTGCCATTCCTTCTTTCATCACTGTATTCACACTAATCCATTCTGCATGGGCAGCATCATCCCCTGCTTTGGGCATTGAATTACTATCCACATCTACATGATAAAAAATTGATACAATGTGTTTTCTAGGATCTCGATCAGGATTTCCTTTAACAGTTATGATTTGTGGATTATATCCTTTGATTCCAGTTTCTTCCATCAGTTCTCTGAGAACAGCATCAGTTGGATTTTCGTCTAATTCAACAAATCCACCGGGAAATGCCCATGCTCCTTTCCACGGTTCATTCCCTCTTCTGATCAATAATGCTTCAATCTGATCATCATGTAGTCTAGTAACCACGGCATCGACAGCAAGAGAAGGTTTAGGCCAGCGATCATTTCCACATTTATCACAAACGTCATCCATATTATTCACCAAATCGCCGTTTCCTATTTTGGTAAGATTCTATTGCANTTAGAAAATCACTTTTCGAGAATGAAGGCCAGAAAACGTCTGTAAAATATAGTTCAGAGTACGCTGCCTGCCAGAGTAAGAAATTTGAGATTCGTTCTTCNCCGGATGTTCGAATAATTAAATCAGGATCCGGTAATCCACCTGTGTAGAGTCTTTTAGAAATCATTAATTCATCAATTTCTTCTATAGAAACATCTCCCGAAGCATGATCTACAGCGATACTGCGGACAGCAGCTAAAATCTCCTCTCTTGAACCATATGCCAAGCAAATTGTGAATACACACCCGGAATGGCCAATAGTCGCTTTTTCTGCATTTTCAATTGCATCAATTACATTTTTTGGAAGCAATTNTTTGTGACCGGCAACCTGTACCTTNACTTGATTAGAAAAAATTCTTTCNTTCTTCAATAAATCTTCAAGTCCTTCAACGTATAGATCGAAAAGAACTTCTAATTCGTCTTCAGTTCGATTGATCACATTCTCTGTGCTTAATGCATAGACTGTCAAATATGGAATTCCTAACTCTAAAACCCAGTCCATCACTTCTTCTAATTTTTGTTTTCCATATCGATGTCCAATCGAACTTTCTAATCCTTCATTTTCTGCAAATCTTCTGTTCCCATCCATAATGATGGATACATGTTGAGGAATTGGCCCTCCAATGACTCTATCTCGAAGACGATTTGCACGAACTCTATCAGTCCTAGAAACAAAACTCCAAGCAAATCTTGAGTTGGCCAATAATCTGGCAGGGCCACGAATAATTCTGAATTTTAGTAACCATTTTGCAGTAGAATCTATTCTACGACCCAGCCAACCCATGCGCTTCCCTACCTAGAGGATGGGTACCTTGTCTTTGATTCCTCTCTGAGTAAAGAAGTCATTCNAACAGAATATCTGGTTCTTGATCAAGTCCTGTTAGTACTCCCCGACTGGGATTTACAACAATCACTTCACCCGCATCTGGCCACACTTCTAAGTCTGCTTTAGAATTTCCACAATATGCAAATCCCTTCATTCCATATCGTTCAACTAGAGCTTTCGCTTTGTGTTTTCCACCCAAATTCAATTTTCCTTCTGAACCCATTACATCGTCGAAAAGTCCTACATGTTCTGCAATAGGTATAGCTTGTACGATATGAGATGCGGTTGCGAGAATAATTTCTCTCCCACTTTCCTTTTCTTTTTTTAACCAATTAACGAAAGAATCGTGATATTTGAGATCTTCAGGTTTTACTGATACAAGTTTCGCAACTCTCTTTTTCCAGTAAGGTCTTCCTTTAGTTAATTCAAAGAATGGAATAAGAAAAATGTACCACGGTCGTCTAAGAATNATTTTTTGAGCACTAATTTTTGTCATATCTGATAAAATCACAGTNCCATCAAGATCTACAGCTAACGGTAGTTTCTCTCCCATATTTGTTGAAAAGTGTAATCAAATGTTCAATCATTGCGGAAAATAGAATCTCAACCGGTCGACTCAAACCAAGAGTTGTACTCGNAGATTTATGGNCACACCCGATGTGTTCGATGAGCCATGGTTTCCCCACGCTGCTGTGACTACTGAGATTAGACCATCTAATCTATCGACACCTAATGGTTTTGTTTCATTTGATGTTTCAATTCCATGGGATACATTGAGCATGATTTGGCCAACTGAAGGGCTTCCAAACGTTGAAAAATTACAATCTTGGGTTGAGATGGAGGGTAGATGGGGAAATTTCGAATCTCTAAAGGATGCAAAGACTGTACACTGGTCTTCAGGACCACTCGGTCCAGTTGCAAAAATTGATAGTGGCAANAAAGGAATTTGGAAATTGGAAATCNTACCATTTGACGATGATGGACATGGAAGTAGAATCGCAGAATTGTTAGGAAATAATCCGTATGTAGCTCAAGGAGGAGTNAGATGGCAAGGACGAGATATTATCCTCTTATGGAGAGATTTGAGTCTATGGCCTACTGCTAATCAAGTATTGACTAATTTGTTATCTTCTGGAAAATTNGATGAATCCCGATTATTGGTAGAGTCTTGTGGAGTTATCTTGGGTGAATTCCATACATTGGTAAGTGAGTCTGCGAATCCAGTTCGTTATGCAAAACCATGGAACGAACGTTTGAAAATTTTGGAAGAAAGAACATCTTCGCGTACGCTTTGGCGTGCTCCACATGGGAAAGATACAGTAGGATGTATTACTCATCGAAATTTTAGTTTAGAAAATATTGTCGTATTGAATGATGCATCTGGTGAACCTAATTACAAGGAAGTACATCTTCTTCATCCTGCATCTGGCGTCTATGGTGCAATTTTACCAATGCTCGATCGTGCTCCAGGTTTACGAGATCTCGCATCTGGTTATCGTTCGTTGGAATTGAACGATAATGTGATTGATTCAGGAATGAGTTTGGAACTTCGTAGATGTTTATTTGATGGATGGTGTTCTACTGCACCTCCTTCGTGGTCTTCCTCTCAATCATTAGATTCACACAAAGGAGGTGTTCCTATTTGGGAGTATGAAAAGGCACTTGAGGAACAAATCTTTTCAGATGTTTTTGGTAAAAAAATACATGCTAGAACAAGGTGGTTTCTGTATCACGTTAGTAGTATTCAAGCGGGAATGTTCAGAGCAAGGACCGTTGCCGCAGGTGCTCTATCTTGTCTTTTAGTGGCAGGTTTGGGCATCTATTCTGGAATGACTGGTCTCCTATCTTGGGAGGATTCATTTCCATTGATTTTATGTGTTCTTCCAATACCAATTCTTCGTCAATTCTACAGGAATCTTGCTCCTCCGCCTTATTGACTATTCAGATGACGAGTGGTCATCCCATTCTTCAAGATTTGAAGTATCATCAATTGCAGAAATTGAGAAATTCAATACTCCTATCTCTACCCTATATTCGATTTCTTCACCTTCATCATTGTGATTACATCCAACTCCTCCGCCTTCTTCAGAATCTACAGTTATATCCAATGTGTAAGATCCAAATCCTGAACCTTCAGATGATAAATTCTCATAAATTTCTTGTTCTGAAACGTTGGAAAACCAAATTGTAGATTCACCCACATTTTGTCCAGATAGTAAGAAATCCATGTAAGGAGTAAATTCNAATCCTAGAATTAAAATTGATTCTCCTTGATCATTGTTTTGACCCTCATCTGTATCTGTCAAATTATCATGAGAAATTGTACCTATTATTGTATCAGGTTCACTATCTGATGCTCCAGGTATAACACATCCTGGCCCACCACTAGTTTCATCTTCGCTATAGTTGAGATATACCATTGCTATCACAATATTTGGGTTTTCATCGCTCCAAGAAATTGCATCTGTATGAAGATCTATGGATAGTGTATCTCCATCCATAATGTATTCAGTGTCTTCAACTAGAGTTTCAAATGACCCATTTATTTCTACCAGATAATCTCCAGTTCCTCCCATAGAAGATGAATCTGGCTTTCCGATATAGTATGCTACTTCTCCAGCACTGAAGGGAACTAGTAATACTATTGCGGCAATTCCGATAGTTCGTCCATCAGGAATTGAGAATCTTCCCAGAGGAGAATTTTCTGGGGTTCTAATTGCGTTTGCTATGAAGTGAGTAATGAATGCTGCACCCATTCCTGGAACCGAAGGAAAGATTCCATCTGATCCGGCAAACCCAAGAAAACTCCAACCAATTACGCCTACAAAGGCAGCAATCATCATAGCGATGGAGTGTGTTGTATCTGGTTTGTAACCTAGCCATCTAATGGTTAGAAGTGGAATGAATATACCTCCTAATCCATAAACGGCAAGAACAACTAGCAGGAATACAGAATCTCCACCAGGTATGTATAGGCCTCCAACAGAAATCATAGTGGCAAATAATGCTACTACTAACGTCACTTTTTTGGTGGTTTTGTGATCTTGACTCCACTCTGGCTTGATATCATCAGTTATTGCAGCTGTGCATGCTAGTACCTGACTATCTGCAGTAGACATGGTTGCAGCAAAGATAGATGCAAGAATCATTCCTATTCCAAATGCTGGCATTGTTTCCATCGCCATTTGGGGTAATCCTAACTCTGGATCAAAGTCACTAGCAGTGAATAGAACTCGACTTGCTAGACCAATAATTAGCATTAGACCAATGAACGGAGTTTGCCAAACAAAGAACCAAATCATTGCTTGTTTTCTATCTGAATCTGATCCTAATGTCATGACTCTCGAAACTACTTGTGGCTGACCTGCAACTCCTAGTCCACCTAAGAAGAATGCAAAAGCCCACATGGAAAATCCAAACTTCAAATCAGGTGGTAAAAATTTCGTAAGAACAGGATCTTGAGATTCTAAGCTTTGTGTTAGACCTGAGAATCCGTTAACTTCTTGTAAAGCGATCCAACATAATATTACCGAACCAACAAGCATTACACAGGATTGCACAGCATCTGTCCAAATTGACGCTCTGATCCCACCAGCATAGCAGTATGCAACAACTAATACAAATCCAATTAGAATTCCAATTAATTCATTCCATCCCATCATAACAAACAGTGCTTTTCCGCCCGATGTTAATTGTGCAGCAGCATAAATACTCAGAAAAAGTACAGACAATATTGCTGCCAATTTTGCTTCAGGAGCACCTGCTTTTTCAGAAACTAGAGAAGATAAAGAACGAACTCCTCTCTCTTGGCCTTCTTTTTGTATAAATTTGTATAGCCACATCCATGCTACAACTTGCCCAATTGTTGAAACAACTCCTAGCCATAATACGTTGAATCCCATCATGTAAGTAAATCCAATAAAACCGATGAACATGTATCCTGAGTTCCAAGTACTGACAGCAGAAAGGGCTGCAAGCGCAGGATGCATCCCTCTTCCAGCTACTAGATAATCGTCGGTTGTATCCTCTTTAACAAACATCGAAGCAAGACCTACACCTGCGAAAATCGTCATGAAAAACAAAAACGATAGCACTAGAACGATGTCCATTGAACCTACACGGAAGGTTATCAAACATGAATCTTCCAATGCAACGACACTATTTTCCAGTAGGTTTCTCTAGAAATGACATGGAGAGTAGTTGGTTCTCCCGATTAGTGGAAAATCCATTGTTTAAATCATTTATTTTATTCTCTATTTTTAGGGCATTTTATGGAGCCGGTATACTACTAGTCACTTGGTTTTTAGTAACAGAAACTGAAAATCCTTGGTGGATTTCTATCCTTTTCTTGATTGCATCGATGATTTTTTCACGGTTGTTATTTCGTTTCATCAAAAGTCTCCGAAAGTCTGTAGGAGATGCTAATTAATCCTCGAATATTTCCCATTTTCATATTGATAATGAATTGGAACACCAGTTGGTATTTCTACAGATAAAATCTCGTTAGGACTTAAATTTTCGATTGACATAACTATACTTCTTAATGAATTTCCGTGCGCAGCAACTAGCACATTTTTTCCAGATTGAAGATCTGGCTCGATCTCTTCGTTTAGATATGGAAGTGTCCTTTTTGCACACATCTCAAGACTTTCTCCATCAGGTGGAGGAATATCAAAAGATCTTCTCCAAATGTGAACTTGTTCTGCACCAAATTTTTGCCGTGTTTCGTCTTTATCCAGTCCTTGTAATGATCCATAGTGTCGTTCATTCAATCTTTGATCGTGATGAGTAATTGGTTTATCTGAATATTTGTTCTGAGAAATTACTATTTTCGCAGTTCTTTGAGCACGAATTAACTCACTGGTATGTACAACATCAAATTTAATTTCAGATAGTTTCTTTCCTGCCAATTCTGCCTCTTTCTCACCCTTCGGAGAAAGATCGACATCAGTCCATCCAGTGAATTTATTTTCAGCATTCCAGACTGATTGACCGTGTCTAAGAAGTACCATTAACGGCAATATTTCACCTCACTCTTGAAGTCTTAATCTAGGTTCAAAGAAATGCAAATCTAATTGTTTTGCAGCCCTCATGATGTCTAACAGGAAACTTTGTTTCAATTCTTTTTCTTCGGTTGCAGATGATGTATCCCAATAAAGATTACATGCAATGTCAATTGCTTGCGGTCCAAGAGATTGAACCTGTACTGATGACCCCTCTTTTTTGGTTGTTTTTTCATTTGATTGAATCATCTCAAATATCTTATTGCAGAATTTTTCTACCGAATCTGGATTACTGTCTAGATCGAGATGTAAAATTGGTTGATATCTTCTCCAACGTCTGAGTCCATAGTTTTCAATCGGAGTATTAACTAAATTTGCATTTGGAAATGTGACAACAGAATCAATTGAAGTTCTAATTTGTGTAGTTCTAAAATTGATTTCAATTACTTCTCCTTCGCTACTTCCGATAACTACCCAATCTCCAACTTTGAAAGGTCTATCGAGTAGTACTGTAACTGCTCCAAACATGTTCGAAACAGAATCTTTGGCTGCTAATGCCAGAGCAATTCCACTAATTCCAAGTCCTGCTAGAATTGCACTTAAATCGAATCCTAAAGAACCTGCAATCAAAACTGCACCAAATGCTACAATAAAGAATCTCATTATACTTTCAAGAGCGGAGATCAAAGTTCTGGTTGTACCTTCCATTTCTCCATCTCCATCGAATCGATCAACGATTGCGTAGATAGCAGGTACTAAACGAAAAGCCCAGAAAACAAGAGCGAAATAGAATATTAACTCAGTAAGCGGAAGCGCCACATCTTCTACTAAAGATGGCATTTTTGCTTGATCTGTATTTACTAAATTTTGAATTAAAATCATCATTAATCCTGCAGATACTGCAGTACCTAGTGTTCCTGACGAATCCCGTACTGCAACTATTGCTATTTTTTGTTTGATTCCAAATTTCATGAAAACTTTCGAAATATAATTCGCAAGGGCCATTCTAATGCCTACACAGCCCAATAAGAAGATTAGAAGTACTACCATTGTACCTTGATTGAATCCGAATACTGCATCTCCATCCCATCCAGGAATGGCTGTTATCAGGCTCTCCATGGTGTACCGGGGGAGTAGGTACTTTGAATCCGTTTCGGCCAACTATCATGCAAGCGTCGGCTTGAAGTGGTGCGGGCGAGTGTGGAAGCCTGAACGCCCATGTCCGCAATGCGCCGAATCTTTGTCCACGTTGTACTAATGTTGTTCTTGTTCATGCCTGTGGGAGGTATGTTGGGTTCAGTTGAAGCTCAAGAAGAACCTGTAGAAAACAACAGCCCTCTAGACATTTGGTCTACAGATTATGTTGATGATTACTATCCTTGGGGAGGTGATGATGCAGCTCAGTTCAAGGAGTATCATACATACTTCACAATGAAAGATAGAATGCAACACCTTGCTGAGAACAACCGCAATATTATGACCTTCCACGAGGGGTTAAATGGAGGAGAAAATGCTCGAGGACAGACAACAACTGCTAGTACCTACGAAGGCTGGTTTTACAACCATAGAAGTCCATGGGTAAAAATCACCGTAAANCCTCAAGGTGGCGATTGTAACGATTTCGTTGGAGATTGTGGTAATTANCCNGAACGTCCAGATGTANTATTGGTAGGAAATCATCATGCTCGTGAGTGGATGTCNTANGAAGTNCCAATGATGTTCNTGGAGATGGTTGCTCACTATTANGGGAAAGCAGGNATTGACAANGATGGGGATGGNCTCATCGANGAAGATCCNTATGGTGATGCAGATGGNGACGGNGTAATCGATGATGATGGGGATTGNCTTTCACTAAATGCCTCAAGTCAGGATAGTAATGGTGATGGTACACCNTGCGGTCCTGGTGACCATGGTGTNGACGANGATATNTCNGAACAGTGGATTACTGACCTTGTNAATACTAGAGAGATTTACCTTATCCCAATGCTNAATGTNGATGGNNNTCGATANGATCGTGANGTTTACTGTGGNGAAACAGCNTGGGAAAATTGTGCNAAAAGTGGATGGAGNAAGAATCTACGTGANAATACNCTNACTGATGCTGGNCCTATTCCTAANCTAAATGAGGACGTTGATGACGCTTGTGATGGAGTTGATNTGAATCGTAACTATCAGTATGAGTGGGGCGCACCTCTAGGNGCAACNGGNCCTNTAATNCCAGGAGANTGTATTGCTGGNACTACTAANAACGACGTATACAANGGCCCAGTAGATACCAATGATGACGATNANGATGGAATTTACAATGAAGATGCAGTTGATGGCGACGATAACGATGGNGATGGACTNATNGATGAAGATTGGNTAGGTGGAAATACNGANCCAGAGACCAAGATGATNCAAGANNTNACTGAAATGAATGACGATAANGGAGATGGAGCATCGGAATTCAAAGTNGTNTTCAATTGGCATTCATTNAGTGAACTTATTCTTTATCCATGGGGCCATTGNACCGACTGTCAAACGCCTGATCATGATTTCTTAGTTTATCATGGAGATGAGATGGCAATAATGACAAATTACGAAAATATTCAATCTTCAGATCTATAT
>NZTS01000029.1 GCA_002697105.1 Methanobacteriota archaeon
GGGCTGAATTGGATGACATTATTCATGATCCATTCGGAGATGGATCTCCGTTACCTGAAGGGGTTTCGGCAAAAGCATGGACAAGTCTAATTCTTGATAGAACAGTAAGTGAAATCGCTTCTGAAGTTAGTATGCCTCAAAATGATGTTCCCTATGCATTATTGTGTATAGCCCTAGAATGTAGAGAACAAGGAAATATGACTCGTGAAGGATTGATTCCTCTCTCATCAAAGGCACTGAGTCAAGGTGTATGGCCCATAGATAGAGATGTAATGTTAACTTGGTTTACAACTACAGCAGAAGAAGATGGATTCAAACCAGCAGATTCGGCAAGTATCGAAACTATTGTTGATGAAATCTTGGCAGAACGAGCTGATTTCATTGCTGAACGAGGGATGGGTGCTATGGGGCCGCTTATGGGTGTAATTCTTGGAAAACTTGGAAAAGGTGCAGATGGCAAAAAAGTGTCTGCGATTCTCAAAGAGCGTTTATCAAATTAGTACAAATTCATAAACCTAGCAGGCAGTGCTAAAATTCCATGAGAAATAGACGATACGCACTTCCAATCGGGATAATCTTAATTTTCGCATCCGCTTTATCTGGATGTGTTCAAGATGCTGAACCATTACCATTAACAGAAGATGAAATTGGTGAGTGGAGTGTTGTAGTAACAATTGATTTTGCAGACAAAGGAAATGAGACTGCAAATCTCGAAGATAGATTGTCAAATGGAACAATTACCTTCGATCCAATAATGGTTTCCAATAACACTTCTGCATATCGAGTAATGGAAGCATTACAACTAAGAGAAAATTTCTCCATTGATGTGACATATTATGTTGGAATGGGAGCCTATATTCATACAATTGATGGTGTNGCAGGGGCCGCAGACTATTCTACATGGTGGGGNTTCACTGAAAATGGAGAAATGGCACAAGTCGGAGCATCAAGTCTGATGATTGCTTCCAATACAACTCTTGGATGGATTTTGACTGATGGGTCATGAACTCATCTNGTTAAGNATGATTAAAGAAATTTAATCNAANNGGAATCGCTTAATGCCGTTTCCGGTTCAGGTGAANATATGCTCGGTCTACANGCACTCGGTTTGNCTCCTGAGAGTGTTCTATTTNTCGAGATNATTTTGGTCTGTTCTGCCTTATTTGCTATTTTTGGNGGCGAGAAAGAAAATAGATCCNNAAAAGCAGTAGTNTGGAGTTTTGGGATTATAGCAGCATTAGCATTAGGACGTATTATTNTAGGTCCAATTCCTAANGTACANCCTGTCACAATTGGATTGTTACTTGTAGGAGCAATCTATGGAATTAGNAAAGGAATAGGTATTGCTATTCTTGTTACANTNCTATCTAATTTCTATCTTGGATCGGGNATGTGGACATTTTTCCAAGCAGGAGNTTGGTCAATAGTNGCAGTTGGAGGATNTATAGCNNCNAATCAATTNATCAAAGATGAGAAATTGATGATTGGNCGTTTGATGATTGCAGGANTNATNGCAGCGTTTGTTTTCAATTATATCGTTTCTCTATCTGTATTGATTGCAGATCCNAGNTTAGGTGTATTGATTGCGTATCTAATCACAGGATTACCATTTGANCTTCTTCATGCTGCTGGAAATATNGTCATTGCAATTACTCTTGGCCCCTCGATGCACAATANGCTTTCACGCTCATTGTCTCCAACCAATCTAACAATCAGGAGTAGTTCTAATGAGTCCCGAGTTGAATGATTCTTCATCAACAATGGTTCTAGTTGTTCGTTCTGATTTGAAATTGAGTACAGGGAAAATAGTTGCACAGACTGGCCATGCTGCAGTTGAAGTTGCTCTAAAAGCCAAGCGAAATGAAACAGATTTATTGGCCAGATGGAGAAGTGAAGGAGCAAGGAAAATTGCACTTAAAGTTCCGGATGAAGATACACTAAAACAACTGTATGGAGAAGCAACGGATGCTGGACTTGTTACCTATTTAGTTAAGGATGCAGGACATACTGAAATACCCCCAGGGACACTGACTGTAGTGGGAATTCTAGGACCAAGAAGGTCTGTGGATATTTTAGTTGGGGAATTGTCTCTACTGTAAATTAAAGTGTACNTGTTAGAATTCTTATTTTCTATTCAATATAATATGAAGCAGTAAACCTAGTGGCATGAGCATTACTCCAAAAAAAGTAATCGCACGAATTTGATTTACTCCTAATCCGTTTTCTATGGATTTTCTCCACATCCATCTTGTAGCAATAATGTCTCCGGCAACAAAATGAGCCCATGCCAATACAGTACCTGATTCAGTACCTAATAGTTCGACCATTGTATCCATTATCTCAGCAGGATTACCAGTAAATAACTCAATCATTCCTGTAGGATTAATAAAAATTGTAACAAAATAAGTTACTAGAGGTCCAATGAATAACATATTTCCCTCAACCCATTTATTCGCCCTATCTGAGCCTGGTTCTAGTAACATAAAGAACCAAAAAGGACCAACCCAAATAGTTGGCAATAAAAATAAGATCATGTATATTGTTTCCATAATTAACTCTCCAATTGTTGCTCCAAGATATTGTCAATTTCTTGAATTTCTAATTCATCATAATAATACGATTCTGCTTTCCAAACAATCTCAGCTTCTTGATTAATTAGGAATAAAGATGGTGTTGGTGGGTTATCAAATGCCTCAGAAATAGATTCACTGAGTATCATACCTGAATCAAGGTCAATTGCTCTAGAATTAGGATCGGGAACAAGAATTGGCCAAGGGGTGTATTCTGAACTACTTTGATTTCCATAAACTTCCATCATTGATTCAGAATCCTCAAACTCAATGTATCTGTGAATTGACAATAATTGCAATTCGTTACTATCATTCCAGCGAGCATAGTGGCCCTCATCAATGATATTCTGAGTCCAATTATGACATCCTCCACAGTGGGGACTGACCCAAAAAAGTAAGACTGGAGAAGTACGTAGTTGCTCATCTAGATTGACTGTAGCGCCAAGATCTTCTGAGCGATCAAGCGTGGGACTTTCGAATACAATTCGAAGAGGTTCTTCCTGTATTTCTGAAGAAATTTCTACATCCTCACCCCAGCCTAAGCATCCAGATGTTGGAATTANAAATATGATAGAAATCCACAANTGAAATTTCATAATATCACTGAGAAGCAGAAACTCCATCAGGAGAACGCCGAATAGTCGGTCGTTTCTTTTCGAGAGGGTGTGTTTGATCTGGGAACCAAGTACTCACTCCATTCCAATCTGCGTTGATTCCAAGGTCCGCCAAAACCAATTTACTACTAATTCTGGCACTTTCAAAAATAGTTGGTAAACCACTACCAGGATGAGTACCTCCTCCAACAAGATATACATTTTCAAACTCTTCAAATCGATTTTGGGGGCGGCGCCACAGCATTTGATCAAGGCTATGAGCCAAATTGAAAACTGCTCCACGATAAATATCAGAAGCTCCCCAATCATCTGGAGTCATTATTGTTTCAGAGACAATATGATCGCGAATGTCGTCATATCCTAATTTTCCGAGTTGATCGAGAATTAGTTCACGATACTCTGATTTGATATCATCCCAAACAATTGATTCGTCTGTATTNGGTACTGGCACCAATACATAGACAGTNGAATGTCCTTCAGGAGCAAGTGATGGATCTGTGATACAAGCATTTTGAACATAAACTGAAGGGTCAGACCAAGATACTTGGTGATGTGTGATTTCTTTCAGATTATTTTCGTAGTCTTTAGAGGCATATATTTGATGATGAGGTAAATCATACATCTTATCGATACCAAGATAGAGCATGAATGTTGAGCATGAATATGCTTTCTTGGACAATTTTTTATCAGTCCATTTCTTTCTCTTCTTATCAGGAATCATCGTGGACATTGCATGAGCGAAATCAGCATTTAGCACTATTTTGTCTGCTGTAAGTACTTCATCACCAATACGTACGCCAGTTACTTTCTTTCCTTTGAAAACTAATTCATCGACTGTAGAATCTAACAGAATTTTGACTCCCATTTCTTCAGCGATTTCTGCCATTCTTGAAGAAATGGAGCCAAGACCTCCTTTAGCGTGAAAGATACCATGCTCATACTCTAAAAACGCTAGAATTGTGAATAAAGAAGGAGCATGGAAAGGCGACATTCCAAGGTATTTCGTTTGGAAAGACATTGCGAGACGAACTCTTTCATCATCAAACAATCTAGAAAGGTCCCCCGCTACACTCGCCCAAGGCTTCAAGACCCCGGCGACTCGTATTGCCCTCTTGGTGAATAAATTTGATATTCCTGTCCAAGGAGTTTGCAAGCATGCCTTAGAAACGTCTAGTTTTTTTCTATTCTCAATGACATATTTCTTGAATCCTTCAGCATTTGAATCCCCCGCCAACTCACGAATTCTTTCCGTCATCAGTTCTAAATCACTGGTAGCATCTATTGAACCGCCGGCCCCATACACTAACCGATAGGATGGATCAAGTGGCATTAACCCTAATTCTTCATGAGCATCCTTTCCGATGGCTTGGAAAATTTCTTCAATTACTTCTGGATAATGGAAAAAGGTTGGGCCTCTGTCAAATTTATATCCATCTTTTTCGATAATTCTAGTTCTTCCTCCAACAGCATCTGCTTTCTCCACTAAAGTAACATCTACTCCAGAATGTTGTAACAATAAGGCACTCGCAAGTCCACCTGGACCTGCTCCGACAATCAATGCAGTAGGTCTTCCCACCTGAGACATGATACCAAGTGAACATGATAGCATATAAGTCGGCGTTTTTTGCCGCCNATATTCGTGNATTAATTNGAAGGGNAAAAAACGAACCTCCAATACTGAAGATTCGCTCGTAAATAATATGTGGGCGTACCTGCTAATTTCGGCAGTTAGTGGATTAATTACGTTCAAGTTGGCTCTCATACTCTACCGGCGCCGTAAATATCCTGAACCACATTTTGACTGGGAAAGCATCGATTTAGATGAGATTTCNTTTCCAGAAAATTTCCTCTGGGGAACAGCTACTGCCGCTCATCAAATAGAAGGAAATCTAACTAATAACTGGACAGTTCATGAAGAAAATAAAAATTTGGAAAAGAGCGGAGAAGCTTGTAATCACTGGAATCTTTGGAAAGATGATTTTCANATGTTGACCGACTTAGGCCTTACTTCATACAGGTTTTCGATTGAGTGGAGTCGACTAGAACCTGAAGAGGGATCCTGGAACAATGAGGCTATGGATATTTACTCCCAAATGATTGATGACTTAATTTCTAGAAGAATCAGACCAACTGTAACACTACATCATTTCTCTCATCCAGTGTGGTGGGAAGAAAAAGGAGGTTTTGCAGATGAGAACAATCTCGATCATTTTCTCAGTTATTGTGAACGTGTCTTCGATGCATTATCTGATCGAGTTGATGTTTGGTGTACCATAAATGAGCCGACTGTGTTCTCAACCATGGGATATACATTGGGACAATTTCCTCCAGGAAAAAGATCAATTCGACTAACCTTGAAGGTTATGCGAAATCTCATGAGAGGTCATGCAATGGTCTATAGATCACTAAAATCTAAACGACCTGAAGTTCGTATTGGGATTGCGAAAAATGTAACTCTGTTCGATCCACTCAATCGTTGGAGTCCAATTGATTGGCCAGTATCTAGGCTGCTAGATTGGTTGTGGAATGGAGCGTGGCGCAAGGGAATTATCACAGGAAAAATGCTTTTCTCAAAAATTCCACAAGCAAAAGATTCACTCGATTTCGTCGGACTAAACTATTACACTCATTTCTTGACCGGTCTGTTTATGCCTACGTCTACTGANGAGTTAGAATTTGCAAAAAGACCTCATGAAATTGCAACAGAGTTTGGCTATCCAATGTATGCAGAAGGATTTCGCAGGGCTATCGAATTTGTTGCCCCGTTGAATGTACCTATTGAAATTACTGAGAATGGGGTGGCAGATGCACAAGANTCTCTTCGTCCAGAGCACTTGAAACGTCACTTATGGATAATTTCTGAAGCAATCAAAGAAGGATACAATATTACGTCCTATCACCATTGGTCATTGATGGATAATTTCGAATGGGCAGAAGGGTATTCAATGAGGTTTGGTTTACATGAGGTAGATTTTAACACTCAAAAACGTACTCTGAGACCGAGTGGAGAATTATATCGTTCAATCATTCATAATTCGAAATCAAAGTAAAGTGATAATATGCCAAATCAAATTCCAAAACGATTTGTATCTCAAAGAAAAATAATGGATGTAGATGTTAATACCTTATGGGACTTGATTACGCGACCTGGACATCTCGAAGATGTTCATCCATTTTGTTCCTCAAATGAAGTGATTAAATGGAGTGATAAAGCATCTACTGATGTTTTGGTTTACTCCAATGGAAGAACTTTTGTTAGAAATTTCGAGCCTTGGAATTTTCAGAAAGGTTACGAACTCTGGATAGGTCCTGAAAATGGTGCTCAACACTTTGTCAGATGGGAGATAGAGAGTATCGACAATAGAAGTTCACTTTCGATCACAATTCATCCTTCCATACTGAATAAATGGCCACTTTTCATTACATTCATTCCCTTCTATTTTTGGATTAAGCCGAGATTGAATGCTTACTTGAATGCCGTTCTAGGTGGAATTTATTACTATTTAGANAACGATTTACCTGTTCCTCGTGATAGGCCCAAGCCTCATCCATGGTTTTCATAACCAAGCGTTAGTCTGATGTGGGTAGGATATACACGACAAGGTGGGGAAAGGCATGGACGACGAGGTTTTAGAGGCAGAAGTTGTCTTTCGTCATGCTGTAGAAGATGCAAAGAACGAATTGAAATTTGATAGGGAACGTGCAGAAAAAAATCAATTAAATCGTGCATTAGGAGCAACCGTTGCAGTTGTAATTGTCGCTTTACTCCTTAGCCATATCATTACAACACCTCTTGAAAATGAAATAAATGAAAATAATTCAGACGGTTTTCCTCCAATATGGGAACGATATCTGGCAGATTTTACAACAGATGATGTTCACTCATTTGTATTACAAAATGGAACATTAACAGGACCAGATGGGGCTAGTTTGTGGAGTGGTACTCACAACTTTGTTGAATTTGAATTACCCATTGATGAAGGAGGAGCTGCTCCAAATGGAATGGTAAGTCTTGCAGTATGGATTCCNAATGTACCAAACGGAACTACGGTGCCAGTAATTGCTGAATTTGGACCTTATTTCGATGAAGCATCGGTNGATACACCNGGAATTGAAGAGCCNGGAACTTGGTTAGGAGAGATGATTATCGAACAAATTGTTCCTCATGGATTCGCTTTTGCTCAAGTATCCGTAATGGGTACAGGACGGTCAAACCACTGTATGGATCTGATGGGNAATGCNGAACAACTNGGTGTTGATGCTGCAGTAAGTTGGTTAGGTACCCAAGAATGGAGTAATGGAAACGTTGGAATGATTGGGAAATCATACGACGGAAGTACGCCTTGGCAAGCTGCAATGTTTGGCAATGAACATTTAGCNACAATTGTTCCAATCTCNGGACTNATTGGAGTAATGGAATTGATGTGGAGAAATGGAAGTAGTGANGCTAGAGCTCCAATCATGCACAATGGAGTGTATGGATCGTATGGAATTGANGGNGANGAAGAGGATATCCAAAACATGTGTCCAGACTATATCATAGGACCTGGGACTGGTGTTGCAGCATANATGTGGGGTGGAGAAGCTGCAGGAAANTATTGGGCTGAACGATATTTCCTTGACAGAGTTCTNGACAATTANAACGGAAGTGTATACTTGATTCAAGGAATGCATGANTGGAATGTAGANCCTCATATGGCAGTGCCNACAATCAATCTACTGTANGATCNAGGAATAGAAGCAAAGGGTCTCTTCGGACAATGGGATCACGATTANCCTGACAGGCCTGACATTATGTTTGATNGAAGTGGAGNAGGAAGAGGAATTGAAGCATATCCNGAAATGGTTCGTATGGACTGGATGCAAGACTTGTTNGAATGGTTCAACTATTATCTTCGGAATGAAGGNGAGAAACCATGGTTAGGTGTTGAAATNCAATCAAATCAAGGCTCATGGAGGTTAGAAGATAGATATCCTATGTCNAACACAACGGANATANTCTGGGAATTNGGAAGTAGNGATTTACCATCTANTGGAGGATCCAATACAATATTGCCTAANGCGAATTCTGGNCCTATTTACGAAACTCCTCCNTTAGAAGANGACATGTACTTTGGTGGACTTCCNAGACTTCATGTTAATGTGAATACAGCTACAGTAGGTGGTCAAATCTATGCTTTGCTGGAAGACTGTGATGGTACAACATGTATCCATATTGGTCATGCAATAATGGATCTTAGATATCATGCCGGAGGTACTGACGAGCAAGCATGGGCTGCACCATTAGAAGAAATTACAGCCCTAATGGAGTTCTTTCCAATGGACGTTGAAGTTCAAGCAGGTCATACTATTCGACTATCATTAGTAAGCACTGGTGAAGATTATCTGCCCGCTTCGGCATCATCAATCGTAACTGTAAATGATGCTGGATCAACTTTACAACTTGACATATTCGA
>NZTS01000030.1 GCA_002697105.1 Methanobacteriota archaeon
ATGTGATGCCTTAGAAAGTAAGGGTATAGAAGCCGTACGTGTTTTCTTAGATCCTAGTGTGACTAATGGACCGATCAGAGAAAGAGATGGCGAAGTAGATATTATTCGAGTTGCACCCGCTGATGAAGAACAGATATTGGAATTGGGGCAAATTGTTCGTTCTATCGCTCCACCAGCAGGCATAATTCACCTTGCACCTGTTCGATTAGCAGGTGTTCCCTGGGAGGATCCTACAACAAGTTCTCATCTGGATTATTCAGTAACTGCTTTATTTGGCATTCTCAAGTGTTTGGATAGTGATTTGAAGGATGTCGATTCAGGTTTAGTCGCCTCAGTTTCTGCATTGGACGGAAGGCATGGTGTAGAAGGAGCTCGATTTAATTCGATTTCGGCGGGGGCACACGGAGGAGTGAAAAGTTACGGCCGAGAACGCCCTAACTTGAGAAGCAGAGCAATTGATTTAGATCCAAGCCTACTATCAGAACCAGAAACATTAGCAGAAATGTTGCTGACAGAAATTTTTGAGCAAGAATCACCTAGGGAGTTGTCTGTGGATAAAGATGGTTCAAGATATCGTTTGAGTCTATTTGAAGAAGAATTAGAAGATTCAATATTACCTCTTTCTTCTGATGATGTATGGGTTGTGTCCGGCGGGGGTGCAGGAGTAACTGCAGCATGTATCATTGAGACTGCAAGGGCATCAGAAGATGCTGGGGCCAAATTTATCCTTTTAGGACGTTCGAAATTAAATGCAGATCAAGCATCGTTAGTGAATTCTTCAGACGAAGTTCTCGATCAAGAAAAGAATGCTTTACGAGAGAGGATGATTGAAGAAAAAGGTGAGAAAGTTTCCCTTAAGGAATGGAACCATCAGTGGAGTAAATGGCTTCGCGGTTTAGAGATTCATCAAACTCTTGAATCAATCCGTTTAACGGGAAATGAAGCAATATATCTTAGCGTAGATGTTACAAATGCGGAAACAACAAGACAAATACTTCGTGGGGTAAGTGAGAATCTAGGGCCCGTTACTGGGATAGTACATGGAGCAGGAATCGAAGATTCAACCCCGTTTGAAAGAAAAGAATCCTCTACAATGAAACAAGTTCTCTCTGTAAAGGTAGATGGATGGAGAAATATTGTTACCGCATTGGAAGAAGATCTCCCGAATATGAGATTCCTCTGCTCATTTACAAGTATTGCTGGACGGCAAGGTAATGCTACGCAATTTGGTTACTGTGCCGCAAATCAGATTTTAGATGTTGAAATGGCTAGGATTGCGGCACATGAGGAAGCTCCTCGTGCAGTAGCTATTGCTTGGGCACCTTGGAGCGACATCGGAATGGCAACCAGAGGATCTCTTGAGACAATCTTTCAACGTGCAGGAATAGACATGATTCCATCAGATCAGGGCGCGTCTCGATTTGTCGATGAGGCTCTTCGGGGAGGAAATAGAATGGTATTGATTTCAGGTTCTTTAGGGGAACTAGATGACGAAGAATCTACTCGTCTTCCTCCACAACCATTACCTGAAGAAATTTCTGAACTTATCTCTGAACCGTTGTCTTTCCCATTTGTCGATCGTGTGGAATCAATAGAGCCATATTCTAAGGTAATAATTTCTTCAATCCTTGATGTTAATTCTCATCCCTATTTAGTCGACCATGCAATAGATNGTGTGGCATATATGCCAGGCGTCATGGCAATGGAAGCATTTGCTGAAGCAGCACGAATTATGTGGCCAATGTGTGTAGTAGATGGTTTCGAAGATATAGAATTTGGACTTCCAGTNAAGGTCACAAAAGATTCGAAATCGATTAGGATCACAGCATCATTTGAAAGACAAGATGACAATCATATTTGGATACAATGTAGTTTGCAAACCGATTTGATGAATTCCAGAGGAGAAGTATTTGGAGATCCTAAATCTCACCATAAGGGAACTGTTAGGATGTTGAAGACAGGCGGCCTAGCAGAAAGAGTGGAAGCTATTGATTTGGGAGAAGTGAATTCTGGTTCAGCAATTCATGGCCCTAAATTTGTTTATGATAGAATGTTCCATGGTCCACGATTCCAGGTTCACGGTGGAGTAATTGGAGGAATTCACGTAAATGGCGACAGAGGTTTGGATTCCCATGCACTTTCACGTGATGAATTGCCTAAGTCAGATTTGTTTGCGGAAGAAGTAGGTGGCAAACAGATGAAGCTAGAGTCACTTCCCATGTTGGTTGAGGCTTGTTTCCAGAATGCAGGACTTGTATCAATGGAAATAGACGGACTGGAATCATTACCAGTTGGTATTCAACATGTAGATATTGATGTTGAATCATTCACGACTCCTTTACGAATTAGATCTGTTCGCCGTTCAATTTCTGAAGATGGTGTGACAACTCATGATGCGATAATTGTGAATGAAAATGATGCAGTTGTTGTTCAACTCAAAGGTCTTCAAATGAAAGGAATGGCACCACTAACCGATGATCAGCGATTTACGTTTACAGATGTTTGAGGTGTCAAAATGGCAGTCAATGCTTGGACTCCTTTGCATGAGCCTATCTTTATAGACATCGAAGTAGGGATATTTTGTTCGTTACTCCAGATTCCAAGAATTCCTAGGGAAGTTTCATTTGAAGAAATACCGTTCACTCATTCTAATTTTGAATCCATGATCCCTAGAAGAAGAGAACAACATGCTGCTGGGCGATTTTGTTTACGTTCTGTAATCAATAAAGCAGAAATTAACTGTGTGGACATTTCTAGAAGCTATCCTTTGACCATTCAAACAAAAACAGGAATTAAACCAATTAGTATTTCCCATTGTGATTCTATTGCAGTCGCGGTATTGGGGTTAAATTGTAATTCGATTGGAGTGGATATTGAATCTAATGAAAGAATCATTTCTACTGCGATTCTGAACCAATTCTGTTCGACTAAAGAAATTGAGGAATTGATGAATTCCAGTCCTGTAGAGAGACTCGAAATATGGATGATAAAGGAGGCAGTTTCGAAGGCAATCGGTGATGGAATGTCAATTGCTAAAGAAATAGAAATTGTAGGTGACAATGCATATTATGATACCTCAATTTTTAGAGTAATAAGACATGAATACAAAGGACATAACATAGTAATAGTAATCGATTATTCGGATTCTTCAATGGATATTTGAACCTGTTCTCTTGAGGGAATTAAAACTAGTAAGATACCGATAATGAATAAGCAGCACATCCATGTAACGAAATCTCCGGGAACTTTGTCACTTGGTGTTGCACCTTCTAATAAACTGAGATAGAGGCCCGAATTTGTTGGAAGAAAAAGGAAAAGCATCGCCAATCCTAGAATTTGCCGGGGCTTCATGTTACTTCGAAGAATCGGTTGTTCATCAAGCGTGTGATTGTTGGTGCGCCCGCCGGGATTTGAACCCGGGACAAGAGGTTGGAAACCTCTTGTGATAACCCCTTCACTACAGGCGCGTAACCAGAGCGAATCAGTACAGGGTCTTATTCGATTCGGTTGTAGGTGTTGTGGTTAAAGACGAATCTTCTTGAGTCTATTCAATGTCTTTAGGGTATGAAGCAGGTCAAAGCATCTAATGTTCCAGTGGTTCCTGAAGATTGTTTACTAATTCCATTATTTCCTCTTGGTGCCTTAATGCCTGGTGAACAAATGCCATTGAGAATTTTTGAACCAAGATACAAACAGATGTTAGATGATTGTGTTTTAGGAAATGGGATGTTTGGGATTTTACCTGAAAATCCTGATAGTGGTCGGATTAGAGGTTGGCTCTCCCCCTCACCTTACGGTTGTATTGCAGAAATATCAAATCTACATGAAATAGGATCTAACCTTCATCTAACAGCTATTGGAATTAACAGATTTGAAGTTCTTGAAGTTCTAGAACCAGCTTTAGATGCACAAGATTTTGGCGATGCTTTNCCTTCAGTTGATGAACTAATTGAAGATTTCATTGATGAGATACCAGATGGTAAATTGTATCTTCGAGGAGTTGTCAGGCCTATTCCCTCNCCCACTGGAANTATTGATGGAGAACGTTGGAATCGATTATTGGTAGAATGGTCACAACATATTGTTTCAGTTGCTTCTACATTTGGGGGAATAGAACTAGAAGAACTCGATATTCTCGAACAATTATCTTCAACATTTGGCAACCCTTCTCCAGATGCACTATTTAGTGCAGCATCATCTGTTGTTCAGGATTTAGATTTGCAAATGATAGTTTTGAGTACTGATAAATTAGATGAAATTGCAGATGTAGTAGAAACATCCATTCGAAATGCACAAGCCAGATTACGATTTATCGGTCAAATGATTGAAGACAGTTCAATTTTCGAGGAAGAATAGTAGGTCACGGGTTCAAATGCCTTCGATTACCCCCCTAAACTGGTGATTGTATGTCGGAAGATGGAATTGCTCTTGACTCATCAGATTTAGGAGATGATGATCAAATAGTCGGTAGGAAAATCTACCGAATTATTCCTTACATTCTTGCTTATTGGCAACGTGCTCTCGGGGGTTTACTCGCAAATATTGGTGCGCGTGCTTTTGACCTTATTCCATTCATTGCAATTGGGATGGCTGCTGATTATTACAATCCAAATAACTCGATGTTTACCGATGCTACAGTAGAAAGGATAGTTTCCTCAGATATTCTCCCAAATATAGGGCCTATTGGTTCGATTGAATTTGGATTTGGTCTTCTAATTCTCATTTCATTCACTGCTCTTGCGATTTTTCAAGGATTAAGTAACCAATTCTGGCAATCGATTGCATACAAGGCCCAACATGATATTCGAATGGATGCAACAATGTCTTTGATGGAAATGGAAGCATCTTATTTTGAGACTCGTCAGACTGGAAATTTAATGTCAGTGTTGTCTGCAGACGTTGCTCAGTTAGAAGATGTAATTTCAGATTCTAGTACCAGTATCATTCGAATTTTTACCACCTTTATTACTGCATTCGCCATCTTATTTTGGATGTCTCCTACACTTTGTATGATTTTGTTTGGTCCTCTAGTTCTTATTGTTCCAATGGTCGTATGGTTCTCCACTAGAGTTCAGCGAAGATACAGAAAACAACGTGAAAGTACAGGAGGAATTGTTGCTATCTTAGAAAATGTTCTTTCAGGAATTACTGTAGTTAAAGCGTACAATGCAACATCATTTGAAAGACAACGGATAGATGGTCAAAGTGCTGATTATCGAGATCAAGCAATACAGGCTGCGTTCATTAGAAATCGCTTCATTCCAGGGATATACGTTGTTGCTGGTTTATCATTTGGAATGTTAGTTTCAGCAGGGGGATGGATTCTCAATTCTGGTGAAATTTCAGTTGGTCAATTTGTTACTTTCCTTTTAATTTCTACTAGAATGACAATGCCTCTCTTCATTCTAGGCTTGTTGATGAATCAACTTCAGAGGGGTGAGGCAGCCGCCCGTAGAGTATTTGCGTTAGTTGACCTTGAACCTTCAATTACTGATTCTGACGACGCCAAGAATTTAGATGAGCCAATTACCTCAATATCATTCGACGGAGTTACGTTTGCATATCCAGGTACCTCGATAAATGTCTTGAACAATGTATCCTTCAAAGTTAACTTAGGAGGATTCTTGGGAATTATGGGTCACACTGGAGCAGGGAAGTCGACAATTCTAAAATTAGTTGAAAAGTTCTACCAACCTCAGTCAGGTGCAGTGAAAATTAACGGAAAAGAGATATCAGAATTTACAATTAAATCAATTCGCTCTCGATTTGGATTTGTGAGCCAAGACCCCTTCTTATTTTTTGGAACAATTCGGGAAAATGTAGCCTATGCAAGGGAAGTATCAGATGAGGAAGTTATTTCTTCATTGAAGACAGCAGGCGCTTGGGAATTTGTTTCAGAACTAGAAGAGGGCATGGATTCCATGGTAGGTGATCGTGGCGTCCGTCTTTCAGGAGGACAGAGAGCTAGAATTAGCCTTGCTAGAGCCCTCTTGATGAATCCTGATGTTTTGATTTTAGATGAAGCATCAGCTGCATTAGATGCAGAGACTGAAAAGAGAATACAGGAATCCTTATTCAAAGTAAATGGGGGTAATCGATTGACAATTGCAGTTGCTCACAGATTAGCAACTATTCGAAATGCAGATGAGATTATCTCCATGGTAGATGGTGTAATTGTTGAAAGAGGAACTCATGACTCATTAATCTCTTCAGATGGAGTATATGCTTCTCAGTGGCAAATACAAACTGGTGAAACTTAGGTGGAATAAATGGATCCATCAGACATTGTTTGGGTATCAAATGATGGCGGAATAGTGACAATTGGTGGGAGTAGAAGAGGAGTGCTTTTTGGACAGATAGGTCCTAGACATGAGTGTTTAGTCCCTAGTTTTGAGATTACTTCACAAGTTTTTACTGTTAAGGAAATCCAACAAATGTTTCCAGGAGAAGGTTCAATCGAAGACATACTTTTCGATCATTCTTTACGTTTCCCAACTGAGGGAGAATGGGAACTAGCATTCAAAAATAAACAACTTGAATCAGCGGTAGGTATCGAAATTTTGGTGGATAGAATCTCAGATAGAGGTTATTGGGGGCAACCTACAGATGGGCGCCCAAAAGGTCCGCATGGACTACAGTGTATTCGAGATTGGAAAACAGATAATGATGAAAAACCAAAGTCTGGTTTATTGTTCGAAGAAAATCAGAATGTTGTATTTCGACTAGTTCGACATGAAAATACCGATAAAAAATGGACTAACGATGGAGATACACTGCCCACTGGTCCCGATCCGATTAGAAGATTCAGTGAAGAGATAATCATAGCAACCGTTTTGGGAATAATTCCATCATTTATTTGGGCATTTTTCAATGCTAGTTCTGGATATATCCGTGAGGGCTGGCCTGGTTTAGTTCTTGGAGGAGTATTTATCGGAGTATTTAGTGCAATCTTCTGGCGACCCTCATATCCTATTTTCAAGAAATTAAAACAAGGATAGTGTTATTTCTCTTCCGTTATCGATTTGTGATATGGTAATGCCAGTGGATCCCAATGCTACAACTTTGACTGGGACTACCTCTTCTCATCCAGTCATAATTCCTATGGAAGATGATCCACATGTGATTACGAAAATAATTGGTATCAGTATAATGTGTATTGGAGGAATGCAGATGCTTGGCTCATTATTTTCATTTGGAACTATAGGATTGAATAATTGGCTTGAGTCAACCATGGGTCCAGAAGTTGGAGGTGCTCTACTTCCGTCTTGGTTTTATGCTGCATCAGGTTTGATAGCATTAATTGCAGGTGGTGTGTATTTGTACTCTGGTTATCAGGTTCAAACATATCAGAAAAAAGGTATTTGGATAACACTCGGAGTTGTTTTAGCTTCAAATTTTGCGACTCTTCTCATTAATTTGTCCGTAGAATATCCGCAAGGCGATACTGAGGTATATCCGGGTTCAGGAATAGATGTTCAATTATTATCTCAAGGTACTGCAGCACTTGGTTCGATTTGTGGGATGCTCTTTTGTGGAATTATCACGATTCTGCCTCTTTTCTTTGCGAATCATGGGCTACGCTGATTATGTTCGTATTCTATCGTCAATTTGCAGTCCCGGATTACCTGAACGAATTCGCATCCATCCTTTCATGACTCCTACACCATATGACCAATGAAGGGTGAATGTCATCAATGGGGCAGCTAGGATTGTAAAAATAGACCGAGATGGCGAACTTCCTAGTAGTGCTCCACCCCAACATATCGCTATGTAAGAAGCGATAATACCCAAGGTTCCATGAAATAGAATCCTTGGAGTACCCCAATTCCCATCAAAAGTAAACCAAAGTGAACTTTCTGCACCTCCATTTAGTGCTCCATAAATCAAAGAAATAATTCCGATAATTGAAAGTAATGGGAACATTCCTACTGCTGAATGGGACCATGCTCTCATTTCAGGATGTTTATGACTCGCTAAAATTCTAACTAAACCATAATTTCCGATTTGCTTTCTTACTCTGGAAGGGCCTCTCCTTCGGTGCCACATTACAGCAGTTCGATCTTGCCACAGTTTGTGACCAGCCTTGCGGATTCTGTAATCTAACATTGCATCTTCACATCCAATTGCCCCCTTATCGAATCCTTCAACTGATTCTAATATAGAACGACGATATGCAGCATTTACCCCAGGAAGTTGTTCTACTTCTTCCAATTCACCTTGTGCACGATTTCCATAATTGGTTCCTGCAGTGACCCATTTACTACAGAATGTCACATCAATAACTCTCTGCCAGAATGTTGATTCCTCTGGAGGTGCAAAATTAGGGCCCCCAACCGCTGCAACATCTGAACGATCAAACCACCGAATTAAACTCGAAATCCAATTTTTGGGAACGATTACATCATCATCTGTGAAAAACACAAATTCAGATTGAGTTTGTTTAATTGCAACATTACAGGCATCTGCTCTAGTTCTCACTCCTCCATCATCGATAAATCGAGCACCAATCGATTCAGAAACTTCTCTTCCTTTATCCTGCCCTGGTCCTACGACAACAATTTCCAACTTGCCTTCGAAATCTTGTGCAATTAATCCTCTGAGAACAATTTCGAGTTCTTCAGAGTTGTTCACACTGGGTATAATAACACATACACTGCCATCACCCATGGTACTCCGAGGTAGTTCTCCCTCAAGATTTCGACGCATATATTCATCAGATTGTATCATCAATTCTTGGTGCTAAGAAATATGTCACATTACCTGCTCCATCTGCAATTTCAAAGTTGAGATTCAGAGGATATTTGTCGTCAAAACAAACCTCTACAGAACCTACTGCGCCATCAATAACTTTCACTATAGGCTGAAGATAATTTGTAGAATATGTTGATTTAACCGGTTTTTCAGCAACTAAGTCTTCCAATTGACCTGCTTCATGAGATACAGACACCGAATCTTGATCTCCTTGAACATGTAAATTGAATTGACGTGGATCGAGGGAAAGAGTCACCAATTCTCCAACCAAACGAGCTGCTTGTAGGGCTTTATGCAGCTTATTTGATGCAATTTTAACCTTACTTTTTAATTCAAGGTCAGGAACTTTCGGGTCTTTCATCAAAGTGTGGTCAATAGGCCTGATTGAACGATCTACTTCTCCGACTTTGATGTCGAATTGTCCGACAGATGCATCATAACTAACATCGACTAAATCATCAGGTCCTGCTAATTTAAGCAAATCTCTAAGTTTAGATAATTCAATCGCAATGATTGTTTCTTCAACATCCCATGTTTCAAACGCTGCAGCATCAACATGCATTTTTATCAGGGCAACATGGCTAGCATCGACGACATTAATGTCCAGTCCATCAGGCGAAAAACGCATTCTAGCTTCGTCAACAATTACGCTAAGAACATCAACAATTGTTCTCATGGTTTCTGGTCTTGCAGTGAACTGTAGCATGTGTATCAACCCTCTTACAGAAATGAGGGTGCTTAAATGAGTCCTAAAGGGTTCGTTATCAAAATTCCGGGAATTTAGTGCAATTAAGCATAATCTCGGAACTTATGCCCGCAATCTGCACAGGTTCCAATTTTTGTCTCTGGTTCGTCTGAACTCCGTGTCTGCATCATNACAACGTATACTTTCTGACTGTCACATTTTGGACACATCATTGCTCCTTCCATAAGTACACCTTGTCCTCCTGTATCTGCAATAGATTCATTGAGATGTTTTAGATCAGTAGCGGTNGATTTTGAACTCGCATTTACCAAATCGATTTCATTCCCTGCTTCGTCTTTCAAAACTCCACCTTTGCCATCAGCACCCTTTAGGCTTCCTTCATATCCACAATTATGATCTGGACATTTTATGTTCCCGGAAGGGTCAGGAAATGAAAGGGCACCACACACTGGACAAAACATCTTAATCACCACAGCCCGATTAACACGGAATAGTTAGAGGAACTATAACGCCCATAAGAAGTTACGTATTTTATCGAGTAGTTTGAAGCATTATGGTGCTAATATCATTGATGTGCATTTCCACCCAATTAACGCCAATACAGGACCAATCAATGCAGTAGATCCAAAGTATAATGTTGCTGTAATCCATTGTGCATCATCAATTAATTTTACTAAATCNAAACTGAATGTACTCATTGTAGTAAAAGCACCGAGAATTCCAGTGCCAAGCAAGAGTAGCAATTCGTCTGAAACAATCCCTGAACCATGTAAGCCACCTGCAATGATGCCAAGAAGTAAAGAACCAATGAGATTGATTACNAAAGTCGACCAATACGAATCGATTGGTAATATCGAAGTTGTAAGATAACGAGCAACTGCCCCTAATGCTCCACCCACTGCAACTAAAAGAAGGGCTCGTCCGACCATGCCTTCTCCACCACGACCTAACAAAAAGTCTCTTCCAAGCCTGCTTTGTTCCGTGGACTTCATTTTAGGAGTCCTTCTCGAGTAGGTTATGGAACTGTACTGGGATTGGCGTATGGCTCGTCTCATGGATGAATCTGGTTCCATAGTGGATGAGGNGATTTGGGATGGAATTAGATCTCCAGGTGCTGTTGCAGACAGATTGGAGAAAATGCGAGAAAATCATATGACCGTGGAAGCAAGAGAACTTGTGGATAGATTTCCTGAATCACTGGCAATTCTTAGTGCCCCTGAAGGATGGCCTGAATTACAAAAAGAGGATATTATGTTGATGGAACAAGCGGCTTTGATTCTTGCTCGCAGAGGGATTGCACGAGCAGCTGGAGATGGAGATAGAAGACTAGAACATCTCGTTCATTCTGTCGAGGAATTACGAGCTGCCTGGACTACAATGGATTCTAGGGTAGTTGAATGGGCTGGATTATTTTTAATCGACCTAGATCTAGATTCGGAACGTAAATCTATTTCTAAAGCAGTTGCTTCGGCTGAAAATTTCAGTGCACTAATTAGTGATTTAGAACTTGAAAACCCCCTCTTTAGTCCCTCAAAAGAAGAATGGTCTGCAATACATGGTTCTGCAGTTACNGCAGTCGAAATGTCCGCGAGGATAAATGAAACAGAAACAGCAATTAGAAAGCAAGTTGAAGATTATCTTCCATCTTTATCATTACTTTTAGGTCCTTTACTTGCTGCAAGATTATGCGTTGCAGCTCATGGTAGATCTCGACTTTCTCGTCTACCTAGTAGTACCGTACAAGTCTTAGGGGCAGAGAAAGCTTTCTTTGCTCATCTAAGAACCGGTTCTCCTCCTCCAAAGCATGGTATGATTTTCCAACATCCTTGGATTTCCAGATCCCCACGATGGGTGAGGGGAAAGATTTCACGTATGTTAGCTGGTAAGGCATCAATAGCAGTACGAATTGATGAACATGGAGGTACTCCATGGACCCAAGAAAATATTTCAGAGATAGAAAAATCAGTCAATTCTATTCGTACACGTCATCCTAAACCACCTTCAAAAAAAGGGAGATGATTGAATGGCTAAGGGAGCTAATTCTGATTCGATTGGTTGGGGTGTAATGCGGCAGGGTCGAGGACTATGGAGTCGTAATGCTGTCAAAGGAGAACAAGTAAGAGATGAACGCCTTCGTAGGGATGGAAANATAGAATGGAGGTCGTGGAATCCAAGGTCGTCTAAGTTAGGGGCAGCAATAATTCGAACTTCAGNAGATGCAGAGATTCTACTTCCTAAACCAGGTTCCAACNTTCTTTACATTGGGGCAGGACATGGAACTACAATTTCTCATCTTCATGATCATGTATGTGGCTCGGGAAATCATCATGCTGGTTCAATAGTTTCTGTAGATTTATCACCACGTTGTATCAGAGATCTAATCTCGTTAGCAGAAAAAAGACCAGGTATTCTTCCAGTTCTTGCTGATGCACGTCAATTGGATGATTACTCTATTTTTCTTCCAAATCGAGTCCCATGGATTCTCCAAGATGTTTCTCAAGCGGGACAAGTAGAATTGATGCTCAAAGTATGCAAACGATTTTTGAGCCAAAATGGTATTGCTCTATTATCTTTGAAAGCAGCATCTGAAAGNTGGAATGACGGGGGAGANGAAGGACGATTTTCAGATGCAGAATCAAAAATATCAGATTCTCAAATGAAACTTGTTGAACGTATTGATCTTAAGGGATTAGAAGACCAACATGTCATGTATGTGCTTAGGCCACATTGGGAGTGATTCATGTGCCGGAACTTCCAGAGGTAGAAACTGTCAGGCGTGGTCTTTCTCCTCACTTAGATGGAAATCGGATTGAGAAAATTGAGATTCGAAGACCTGATTTACGCTTTCCTTTCCCTCCAAATATTGCTGAAGAATTGACAGGACAAGTCATCGATGAAGTCGATCGTAGGGGGAAGTATTTGTTATTTAGAATGGAGAATAATTCGATTTTACTCAATTCATTAGGCATGAGTGGCCGTTGGACACTGACAGGAGAAAAAGTATCCTTTACTCCGGGAACTTTCGCTCACGGGGCTGTAATAGGGACTGGAGATGGACCGCATGATCATTTTGTAATGGATTTCCAAAATGGATTACGGGCAACCTACACTGATGCGAGACGATTTGGTTACATTCACCTCATTAAATCAGGAATTTCTGAGGACGAAGATAGATTTCTACGTGTACTCGGTCCAGAACCATTAGGGCCAAACTTTGATGCTGATATATTGGCTCAAAATCTTCGAAATAGGAGTTCGTCAATCAAGAATACATTGTTAGATCAAGGTGTTGTTGTAGGTTTAGGAAATATCTATGTCAATGAAGTTCTCAATCGTTCTGGGGTTTCTCCTCGTCGAGTTTCTTCTTCCTTAGTCAAAAAAAATGGGAAACCTACCCCTAGATTGGAATTAATTGTCGATCAAATTAGAGAAGTCCTCTCAGAAGCAATAGATGCAGGTGGTTCCACACTCCAAGATTTCCGTGGTGTTTCAGGAGATGATGATTTAGGTTGGTTTCCTGTAAATTTTAGAGTATACGGGAGAGAAGGCGAGTCTTGCCTCAAACCGGAATGTTCTGGTTTTGTCAGAAGAATAGTCCAATCTAATCGTTCTACATTTTATTGCCCGACATGTCAAAGATAAGAAAACCCTACTTCATCTTCTTTAGGACATCAATAGTTAAGTTTACAATTTCTCGGAGCCGGTCTATGACCACACCAACATCGAATGCAAAGATGGCTTCTGAGTTCATCGGGACCTTCTTTTTGACTATGACCATATTTATTGCCGCTGTTCTTGGTTCAGGGGGTTCCCTAGCACCTTTTGGTATTGCAGCAACTCTCATGGTGATGATTTATGCCTTAGGTCATATTTCTGGAGCACATTTTAATCCAGCAGTATCTATTGGTTTATTTCTAAGAGGGGCTTGTTCTAAGGACNATCTTCCATTGTATCTAGCGGCTCAATTAGCAGCAGGCGTAGTTGCTGGATTAATTGGAGTGAATCTTTTCGCTNNTGATGTAACAATCACCGCATTTGAATTCTCGGAAATATCTAATTCTGTACTAGCAGCCGAGTTTTTGTTTACNTTTGCGTTGATGTTTGTCATTCTTCATGTTGCAACTGAGCAAGANGGTAATCCATTNTATGGTGCTNCAATTGCATTCACAGTTTTGGCAGGGGCTATTACTGTAGGTGGAATTTCTGGAGGTTCATTCAATCCTGCAGTTACCTCCATGTTAATNGTTAGTGGGAAATTAGCAGTTGCAGATTGTTGGATGCATCTTCTTCCTCAATTGATAGGGGCGATTGCAGCAGTCTATGCATATCGATTCACAATGACTAGTGAAGATGCGGAAGAGTAATCACATATTTCGACGAAATTTACCGCCTGTTTCGAATAATGCATTGGTAACTTGTCCGACGGTACAGTGTTCAACTATTTCCATCATCACTGAGAATAGATTTTCTCCATTCCGTGCTGCATCTTTTAATTTCTGGAGGCCATCTTCAGCAGCTTCAGAATGTTCTTGTTGGAAATCTCTATTTCTTTGTATTACCATTTTCTTTTCTTGTTCATCAGATCTAGTAACGTCCATNTTAAATGCATCTGCATTATCTGCNGTGAGGGCTTCAGCATCGGGATCTGTGAATGTATTTACGCCTATGATTGGTAGAGATCCATCGTGTTTTTTATGCTCATATAACATCGATTCATCTTGAATTCTATTTCTTTGGTAATTTACTTCCAATGAACCAAGAACCCCTCCTCTACGATGCATTTCTTCAAACACCTTGAGAATTTCTTCTTCCACATGATCGGTGAGCCATTCAGCAATAAATGATCCTTGTAAGGGATTTTCATTCTGCAGCCAACCATATTCTCTACTAAGAATTAGTTGGATTGCTACAGCATCTCTGACGGTTTCTTCTGTTGGTGTTCCGAAGGCTTCATCTCTGCTATTNGTATGTAGAGAATTGGCATTGTCAGCTAATGCATATAGTGCCTGCATAGTTGTACGGTAGTCATTCCAAGTATATTCTTGAGCGTGTAGTGATCTNCCTGATGATTGAATATGATACTTCAATTTCTGACCTCTTTCATCGACTCCATACATTTCTCTCATACTAATGGCCCAAATTCGACGACATACTCTTCCAATGACGCTATATTCAGGATCCATTCCATTGGAGAAGAACCATGAGAAATTACGCAAGAACTTGTTAGGGTCAAGTCCTCTAGCCCTGAATAATTCAACATACGTCAAACCATTTGACAATGTTAAGGCGGCTTGAGTAATCGGATTTGCTCCTGCTTCAGCNATGTGGTAGCCAGAAATTGAAACAAAGTAATGATTCCTAACTTCATTATCTACATAAAATTCAGCAACATCTCCCATTAATTTGAGTGCAGTATCAAGATTGAGCACAAGAGTATTCTGACCCATTGACTCTTTGAGTTGGTCGGCTTGTACNGTTCCTCTAACAGTGGATAATGTTTGAGCACGGATTTCCGCAGTTTCTTTTTCATTNGGCGCTCTACCTTTTTCCGATTCAAAAATTCGAATTTGTTGACGAATAGCGACAGTGAAAAATGCCGCAAGATGCCACCAGTAATTTCCATTAATTGTCATTGATACGCTGGTATTAGGGTCGCAAAGATCGAATCCTTCGAAAAGTCGATCCATTTCATCAACTGTGCTGATACTAACACCCGATTCACATACCTTGCCGAAAATATCCAATCTTTCGTCGGGATCACGTCCATAAAGAGAAGGAGAATCAAAGGCTGTAGANAGTCGATTGAATGGTTGGTCAGTGCAAAGGAAATGGAATCGTTTGTTAGTACGTTCAGAACTACCTTCTCCTGCGAACATTCTAACTGGTAACTCGTCCTTTCTTTTGAANGGAAAAACTCCTCCAGTGAATGGGAATGAACCTGGTCGATTCTCTTTCGCAATCCATTCGAATAACTCCCCTCGGTCATGTGTGTTTGGAAGGGCAACCTTTGGCATTTGAATTCCTGAAAGAGTACTTGAGGTTGTATCTACTGGAATTTCTTTACCTCGAACAGTGTAGGATGCTTGACCCGAACGATATGCCTTTGCATATTCGTCGAAATCGTCTAATGCCTGCCAAACGTTTTCGGGAATTTCGTCTCTCAAAGACTGGGCTTCGTTCGCTAAATCAGCCGCTGCTTCGAGTTTTCCGATTTCCTCCATCCGTTCTGAAGAAGAAGACAATTGTTGTACAAGACGAACTTTTTCAGCGATACCTTGGGCAGAGGCATGGTAATCTCGAACTGTTGAAGCAACTTCTGCTAAGTATCCTTGACGTTCAGGAGGGATTGGAGTGTTTCTCTTTGGTAGACCGTCATCACCTAAATTTGGTTCAGAGGCCACAAAATTAGTATCCATTTTACTGTTTAGTAATTCGACTAAACGGTGCCATAGTTGATCTACTCCTGCATCAGCAAATTGGGAAGCAATAGTTGGAACGACAGGAAGACTTTCATTACTAGCATCCCAATCTTCTCTATTCCGTTTTACCTGTTTTCGAATTTCAGCCAATGCATCTTCTGCCCCTGGACGATCGAACTTATTCAAAACAACCAGATCTGCAAAGTCTAGAGCGGCTAATTTTTCCAACTGAGACGGTGCTCCATACTCTCTTGTTGTAACATACATAGAAATGTCTGCGACTTCTGTTATTGCATCATTTCCTTGACCAATTCCACTAGTCTCACATAGAATTAGATCGAACCCTACAGCACGACAAACATCAATCGCTCTTCCGATGCAATTGGCTAGTTCTTTCCCGCTGTCTCTGCTGGCAAAAGATCTCATGAAGAGATGCTCATTTGCTAACGAATTCATTCGGATCCTGTCTCCTAGTAGTGCTCCTCCTGTCTTCTTTCTAGTTGGATCGGTTGCGAGTAAGGCGATCTTCAATCCTGGGTTATCTCTTTGTATTCTCAGCATTAATTCATCAGTAAGGCTAGATTTTCCTGCTCCTCCTGTTCCAGTTAAACCGATAACAGGACACCCGTTTCCTTGTTTGCGACTTCGACACACTTCTAGTTTTGAGTTGAATAGTTTGTCGTCTCCATTTTCTGCTAATGTGAGTAATTTTGCTACGGCTCCATGGTTTGAAGCATCAACCGGTCCAGAAAGATCTGAATATCGACTACTCTCTAACAAATCAATTTGAGAAGCAGTTTCCATTGCATTTTCGACCATCCCCACTAGTCCCAAATCTCTACCATCGTCAGGAGAGTATATCCTTGCAATTCCTGAATCTCGCAGGTCTCTTATTTCTCCAGGTAAAATCGTCCCTCCTCCGCCTCCACAAAGGAATACATGTTCGAATCCTGATGCATCAAGAATCTGCTTTGTATGAGTAAACATTTCGACTGCTCCACCTTGATAGGATGTGATTGCGATTGCATGAGCATCCTCTTGAATTGCTGCCTGTGCGACTTCATCTGCACCTCGATCGTGGCCTAAGTGTATCACTTCGCATCCTCTGGATTGGAAGATTCTTCGAAAAATTCCAATTGCAGCATCGTGTCCGTCGAAAATAGCAGCTGCAGTGATAATTCGCAATGGCATCTTTCCTCCTGATGCTCGAATTGCCGGGCCATCAGGCGAACTGCCTGAGTCACTTGCCATGGGCTGTCGACTCCATGTTCCGTCAAGAGTTCACCGGCTATTTCCTAAATATGCGATTATTTTATTTTTTAATAATAAAAATAGAAATTTATCATGTTAAATATAGTAAATATTCAATTAAATTGTATTTTTTGAACATATTTGGGTATATTTTATATATTCTCGCCCATTTGAAGTTTCTGCCGCGAGAGAAAAGCGGATGGTGGAGAGCCCAATGAACGCGAAATTAATTCCAAGCCCACTTTTGTGGGGGGTTTGGGTTCGCTGTTCCCGACAAATGTGAATCGTACACATTTGGAAACCGCTTGTTCGATTTCGTTCAAGCAAATTTGGAGGCATGGTGTAATGGATAGCATATGGGGTTTCGAACCCTGTGATCCCGGTTCGAATCCGGGTGCCTTCACCACTGGGGGTATGGTGTAATGGATAGCATAACATTCTGCGGAGTTGTTGATCCGGGTTCGAATCCTGGTGCCCCCACCACTAAAAATTAAACAAGAATAATTGGAGATGAAAAAATGAATGAACATAACAAGATTATACCACCAGAAGAGATGATTGACCACAATAATGCTAATTTCTTACAGATAGAGAATGTAATGAAAATTTTTGTTGCATACAACCAAAAGAACATTCAACAAGGGGTAAATTGGAATACTTGGCCTGATTGGGAATTGTGTCTTACTGCGATGAGTTTTGAGGTTGCGATAGAAAGTGAAGATGATTCCGATAAAATTAGAATTTTGAGAGAGCATTGGTTAGCTGTCATGCAATTTATTCATGACAATCAGAACATCTCTATTGATGGGTATACAGTCAAAATTCAGGGGATGTATGGAAATACATTTTCTTTTGACATTTCATTTGAACCAGAAGTTTGGACNGCACCTGGACAAGTAGTCAAGAATATTGAAGAAGTGAAAGCCAAAATCGGGAGAAGATTCATTCAAAGACCAATTACTCTACAATTGACAAATATTGTTGAACATAATCTAGGAAGCATGTGGGTTTGTCCATCACATGTACCTCAATTTGGAGGTAAACAGACCTACTATACTGAATCTATGATTTGTATGTCAGTAGACAATGGAGAGACGTTTCCATCTGCATTACTTTCTCTACTTTGTTTGTGCATAGACGATACAAAAATTTGGTCTATTGCTTTCATTGAGGACTCTCAAGCAATGGAGAGGGTTCAATGGATGGAAGAGAATTGGCCCGGAGGAATTCCAGATCAAGATTGGGAGTATCAATGAGGTGAGAAAATGATAAGAAATGAGATAATGAAAATGATAATTGCAATAACGCAATTCTTTGAAAAAAAGACTGAAAAGATAGTNGTAGAAACTGAATTTGAAAAAGAAAGAATGAACGATTTTGTCAACCATTCTCAGAAAGCTGGTTTCTATTTTAATGAAGATTTTTCATCATGGTTTGATGATTTTGGGGAGGACTGGAAATGAGTCTTGCTTGGAAACCAAATTCTAGTGCTCCTTTGTGGGATGAAGAAGAATTCGACGAACCACAAGGTTCCTTCTTTGACCATCTTGAATTAGACCATATCAAACAGATTGGCCCTACTTGTGTTCCAACAACACTAGCTATGCTTGCTAGATCGACTGGAGCAGACGTGAAACCCGAGGATTTCATGNCCATCATAAATTCACAATCACCTCATTCTTGGTCTAAAGCATTGGAACAGTATGGTATGCAATTAGCGTATTGTAATAATGATTTGAGGAGACTTGAATACTACATTGACGAACTTGTACAGCATGATGATTTGTTTTTGTTGTGTTTCTATTCACAAGACCCTCCTTTTGACCCAGATATCAATGGAAAATTGTGTACTGCACACATAGTTACATTACACAAAGACGTAATTATTGATACGGCTAAAACAGGTTCTCAAGGGAAGATTGTAGCCAATTATTACCCAAGACTTGCAAGGCAGACAAAGAGAATATTCAGAGTGGTTCCNGTAGGGCACCCGAGGTGTCTTTGAAATTAATTGGAGAGATAAACATGAAAGAAAAAGAAAAGAAAATAGAAAATGAACCATTGTTAAGTTCGTGGGAACTCGTAGATTGGGATCTGGATTTTGAAACATTTGAGTGGTTCTTACANCTATGTGAAGTAAACAACAGACATTTGGCAGGAGATCAATGGGTTATATGGCCGGATTGGCCTTCAGATATGCCTGAAGAAGTGAAAAAAGAACACCGCCAATCATGGTTGAATTTATTGCAATTTATTCATGAGAGTGAACAAATTTCGGTTTGTCAAAATTTAATCAGAATAAATGGAAATCATGGAAGTGTATTCTTTCTAGAATTCTTGGGAGTAATCATTGGTTGGGGTAATATTTCTCTTTCTGAGAATCCTCCAGATTCTGTAGTGAAGATTCTTTTAGATCAGTATGAAAATCACCCTTCATGTAAGACAGTTCCAGGACATTTGCAGAGTTTATGTCTTGAACCCAATTCATCAGAAATAGTTTCTACATCGTTATTTTCAGTTTTGATGATGCTCATTCATGAAGTCAATGTTTGGGATATCGCTACAGATTATCATTGGGCTGTATGTAAATGGTGCGGAGATTCAGACTTTGGCTCAGGAAGAAAATCACCACATAATGTAATGCATAGAATTGTTTGTTATTCTTGCAGGAATGATGCTCCGATTACTAACTAAGCGAAGATGATATGACCTTCCTTGAACTGTGAACGTTCATGGTTGACATGTCGGGTTTGCATTCGGCTGCCGATACTTACTCTCTTGAGGCATCTATTTTCTTGGTTGCTGCAGGATTAGTTTGCTGTTTATTCGGCCATCGTATGCTTGCATGGATTGTTGGATTGAGCATCGGTGGAGTTGCTGGCTTCACCATTTTTGGTATTGTTTCCACAATGGAATCTGCCCCAGTAGGAGGAGATGAAGTGCTTGGAATTTCAATCGTTATTGGATTGATAGCAGGAGCAATTGTATTCCGTTTCGTCAATCGAATCCACATGTTGGTTGGAGGTTTGGTNGGTTTNTTNGTNACTTTGATTGCTCTNACTGTCATCGAACCATATTACCCTACATCCATGATTATGAAAGCGATTATTGCTGATGTAGGATTCTTATTGGGTGCTAGAATGCTACGTAGCCAATCCAATATTATCTCCTATCTTGCTTCATCTGGAGTAGGTGCAATTGGTGTTATGATGGGTTTGTCCGTACTAGTTGGCGGTTCAACAAGTCCACTTCTCATTGATATTTCATCAATAAACAATCGTTCGATTTTGTTTATTGCAGCAGCTGCAGGGACATATTTCCAGATTTATTGGCAGACACGCGAAGCTAACTCCGATGATTTGGATAATCTTTGAGATTATATGGCCAAATAAATCCCAAAGAAAATCAATAAAGATCCAACGATTCGATCGATTAATTGAGCTTTATTTTGTAGATTCTTTGCAATACTCCCTCCAAAGAATACCGCTACAATTGCATACCATCCCGCATCAATGCCGAAAGCCAACACCCCCATTCCAATCATTGTTCCAAATGAAGAATTAAGGTGTACAAATTGACTGTATACTGCAACCATCCATGCAGCAATTTTGGGATTGAAAAATGCAAGACTGAATCCAGCGAAGAATGCATTATCGGATAGAGCATCCTCTTGCTCTATTTTCTGTGACGGTTTAGATTTGAGCATTAATGTTCCAAAGAGTATCAGTAGGATAACTCCAGTCCACCTTAGAGCACTCTCAATACTTGGAAATGA